>DATMPD010000242.1:0-8721 GCA_035567955.1 Edaphobacter sp. | reverse complement strand
GCCTCGTGATAGGCGGTGACGCGCTTCTCTTCGTCCGTTAAGAGCATGGATTTGCGCTCGGCGCCCATCATGACCTTGTCCTTCGCTACTTCGAAGTCGTACATGTGGACCGATTTACGGTTGTAGCGGGCGGCGGTGAGGGCAGCCTCGTTGACCATGTTGGCGAGGTCGGCTCCCGAGAAGCCTGGTGTGCCGCGAGCGAGGACGTTGAGGTTGACGTCTTCGGCCATGGGGACCTTGCGGGAGTGGACCTTGAGGACTTCTTCGCGGCCACGGATGTCGGGACGATCGACGATGACGCGGCGATCGAAGCGGCCGGGGCGGAGAAGGGCGGGGTCGAGGACGTCGGGGCGGTTGGTCGCGGCGACGAGGATGACACCGTCGTTGGACTCGAAGCCGTCCATCTCGACGAGGAGCTGGTTGAGGGTCTGCTCGCGTTCGTCGTGTCCACCGCCGAGGCCTGCGCCGCGGTGACGGCCTACTGCGTCGATTTCGTCGATGAAGATGATGCAGGGGGCGTTCTTCTTGCCCTGTTCGAAGAGGTCGCGGACGCGAGATGCGCCTACGCCTACGAACATTTCGACGAAGTCAGAACCGGAGATCGAGAAGAAAGGGACGTTGGCTTCGCCCGCGACTGCGCGAGCGAGGAGGGTCTTACCAGTGCCCGGAGGTCCGACGAGGAGGACGCCCTTGGGGATGCGGCCGCCGAGGCGCTGGAACTTCTGGGCCTCGCGGAGGAACTCGATAATTTCTTTGAGTTCTTCCTTGGCTTCGTCAACGCCGGCGACATCCTTGAAGGTGATCTTCTTCTGCTGCATGGACAGCAGGCGGGCGCGGGATTTGCCGAAGCTCATGGCCTTGTTGCCGCCGGACTGCATCTGGCGCAGGAGGAAGAACCAGAGGCCGAGCAAAAGGGCGAAGGGCGCGATGGAGATCAGCAGGCTCAGCCACTGGTTCTGGCTCTGATCCTTGATGGTGATGTTGACGCCGTGGTCACGCAGCGTCTTGTACATGTCGGGATAGTTGCCCGGGATGGTGGTGTGGAAGAGATTTTTGTCGTCGCGATAGTGGCCGGTAACTTCGGCGCCGCTGACTACGACGTCGCTGATCTTACCTTGATCGGCGTCGTTGAGCAGCTGGGTGAGACTGATGTTCTTTTCCTGAGTTCCGCCGGTTGTTTTGACGACAACCTGCCATAGGAAGACGAGGCAGGTGATCATGAAGACCCAGATCAGAATTTGTTTGACGGTCGAGTTCAATGCGAATTCCTCATTTTCCGGTCTGCAGCGGCCCCTGAAACCCCACTGGCGCTTGTCAGACCCGGCTTCCGGACGCAAAAGCGGACGAAAACCTACAATTGTTAGACGCTAGAGAATGAAGGAAGGTTCTGGATGATGGGAGTGTTTGATGCCCAACTACAGGCCTGCCTCAGTCAAGTACCTCGATTCTACTCTTTTGGCTGAGGATCGGGGCGGCAAAAGCGGAATCCAGATGTGACTTTAGGGTGATGGGATGAAAATTGTCTGTGATTGGCTCGGTGACGAGGCTATTGGGAGCAGAAGAGGCGAATTTCGCGGGGGGAGCGGTCGGCGCGGAGGCCGTTGGAGAGGTGGAGGGAGGCTCCGGTGCGGGGGGCGACGGTGGGATTGGGACGAAATCCACAGAGGGCGAGAAGGCGGGAGGTTTCGTCGAAGCTGAGGCGGGCTCCCAGCTGGCGGGCGGCGGCACGGAGGACGCGGCGGCGGAGGGCGGGGTCGAGGGTGCGGAGCCGGTCTAGTTCGATTGAGATCGAGGCGTTGGTGGGGGTGGTGGTTTTGGTTGGGGGTTTATGGGGTGGAATTGTTCGGACGGTTTTGGTGGCGTTGAGAGCGTCGGGGTCCTTCGACTGCGCCTCGCGACGAGGCTGCGAAGCTCCGCTCAGGATGACGGGAGTTTTTGCCATGGGGAGGGGGACAGCGCGGCCACCGCCGCGGACGGGCTTGCCGGGGAGCAGGAGCTGGGGGAGGATGCGGTTCAGTTCGGTCTGCCAGCGGAGTTCTTCTTCGCGGGCCAGCTCGGCGAGGTTGGCGAGAGTCTGCTCGATCGAGGGGTTGTAGGCGCGGAGCTGGGGGAGAAGTTCGTGGCGGATCTTGTTGCGGGTAAAGGCGGTGTCGGTATTCGTGGAGTCTTCGCGCCAGGGTTGATTGGATTGGTTGAGGAAGGCTTCGATATCGGCTCGGTGTGTGTGGAGGAAGGGGCGAAGGATCTTTCCTTTTGCGAGAGTGATGACTGGGTGGATGGCGCTTAGGCCTTCGGTCCAGGCGCCGCGGAGGAGCTTCATGAGGACGGTTTCAGCCTGGTCGTCGAGGGTGTGGGCGGTGAGGATGCTGTCGGCATGGCCGGAGTCAAGGAGTGTGTTGAAGAATTCGTAGCGGGCGTTGCGGGCGGCTTCTTCGATGGTCTCGGGGTTGCCACTGGCTCGGGTTTCGGCGACGCGACTGGGGATGTTGGCCTGGTGGAGGTGGAGAGGGATGTCGAGGGTGATGCAAAGGTCTTCGACGAAGCCCTGGTCGGCGTTGGATTCTTCGCCGCGGAGGTTGTGGTTGATGTGGACGGCGCTTAGGCCGACGCCGAGGGATTCGCGGGGGGTGGAGTTGGCGGCGTGGAGGGCGAGGAGGAGAGCTACGGAATCAGCACCGCCGGAGATGGCGACACAGATGCGATCGCCGGGTTTGATGTTGGTGCGGTCGAAGGCGAGGTTGGTGGGCATCCACTTCATGTTAGCTGCTCGCTTGTGCGTAGGAGGTGGGTTGAGTTTTACACTAGATCGATGTTCAAAACGAGATTGGCTACAGTTGCGGATGCGGAGTTGATTGCGCGACAGCGGCGCAGCATGTTTGTGGATTCGGGACAGGCGGAAGAGGCGAAACTGCAGACGATGATGGATAACTTCATCGAGTGGGTGCGGCCGAGGTTGAGCGATGGGAGTTATGTGGGGTGGCTTGTCGAAGAGGACGAACGCGCGGCGGCTGGGGCGGGGATATGGCTGATTGATTTTCCGCCGCACTGGATGGATGCCGAGCCGATGCGTGCGTATCTGTTGAACTTCTATGTTGACCCTGTTTTTCGTGGACAGGGGCTCGCGTATGAGCTGCTGAAGACCGCGGTAAATGATGCGCGACGGCGAGGGATCAAGGTGGTCTCGCTGCATGCTTCGAAGTTCGGCAAGCCGCTGTACGAGCGCAACGGATTCGAGCCGACCAATGAGATGATTCTGAGGCTGGATGGCTCACAGGAATAGTGACTATAGCGGTGAAGAACTTCCAGCGAACGGCGCGCGGCCTGTTTCCATGGTCTCGTGAGTGCAACCTCGTACGTTAGCGAGGCTACCCAAGCATCTTGATCGTGATGACGGTTGCATCGTCGCGCAATCCGAAGCCGTTCACGAAGGAGCGCACGTCTGCCAGAAGACTCTCTGCGCAGGAATCAGGCTGCAACAGATGTTCTTTGAGGCGAAGCTCGCCGTACTCTTCCTCATCAGGATGGGCCGCCTCTGTGATGCCATCGCTGTAGAACACGATGCGGGATCCGGGCTCGAGTTGTATCACGGTCTCGGAGTACTCTCCAAGTGCAACCCCCAGCGGCAGTCCGGTCTCTGTGTGCAGGAAGCGCGCCTCGCCACCTTGTATCAGGAGAGGTTGCAGATGACCTGCGCTGGCGAAGGTCAAAGTGCGTTCTGCAGGATCCAGCACGGCGAAGATCATGGTCACAAAGCGTGCGGGCGGGAGATCCTCCACAAGCAATCGATTCAGCTTTTCGAGCACTTCACTGGGCGTGCAACTGGCTTCTGCGAGCGAGCGCAGAACGCCCCGGGCGGCCGCCATCAGCAGAGCCGCCGCAGTACCTTTTCCCGATACATCCGCCAGCGCCAGTCCCCAGCAGCCTTCTTTCATAGGGATGAAGTCATACCAGTCACCGCCGACCGCTCCGGCGGGGACGGACAGCCCGGAGACGGCAAAACCGGGGATGTATGGCGAACTTTTGGGAAGGAGAGCCTGCTGGATGGTGCGGGCTTCGAGGGCGTCACGCGTCGTCTCCTTGCGCTCTTCCTGGACCTGTTGAAAGAGGCGCGCGTTCCGCACCGCGACGGCGATGTGACTGGATAGAGCCTGCAGAATCTTCAACTGTTGCGGCCGAAATGCATTGAGCTCCGGGTGGGAGGCGGTGAAGACTCCGACCAGCTGTTCCTCCACCAACAAGGGGATGGCGACCTCGGAGAGAGTGGACTCCTCGCAGGGGAGGTAGTAGGGATCTTCGCGGACGTCGGGTGCGTAGCGCATCTGGCCAGTGGATGCGACGTATCCGACCAATCCTTCCTTGCCCAATTTCAGACAATGACCTTTTTCATACAGGGTGCAGCCATGGACGCAAGCCAGTACGAGTTCCTCGCGGTCCGGCTCGTAGAGATAGACGTTGGATTCTACAAGTCCGAAGGAACACGCTATCTCGTTCACGATGCGGTCGATAAGTTGATCGAGATCGAGAAGAGAGCTGATTCTCTGCGAGGCCTTCTGCAACCTGAGCAGATCTTCCATCAAGTGAGGGGAGGATGAAGACAAGTCTGTCGATTGTGATGCAGAGGCGATTGGATCGGTCAGCATTGGGAAAGAAGCCATGAGGCACCCCCCTGGGCTACAACTTCAGAGCTAAGAATCTGAGTGATCGATGAGTTCTGGGAAACCTTGGATTCTTTTTGTTGCGCATCTTTGGGGCATGTACATGGTCGGTGTAGGGCCGCGGAGAGCTATCTTGTATACTCCGTTGGTCATGCGAGTTTTTGTGATTCTTCCAGCAGCGGGTATTGGCACGCGGATGGCCGCGGGCGGGACGTCGACGGTGGCGCCGAAGCAGTTTCTTGAGGTCGGCGGTGTGCCTGTGCTGGTTCGATCGGTGCGGGCTTTTCTTGCGGTGGCGCGGGTCGATGCGGTTTGTGTCGCTGTAAGGGCGCAGGAGCGGGAGAGAGTGGAGGCGCAGATGGTTGAATACAACCTGGGCGCGCGGGTGCATATGGTGGAGGGTGGAGACCATCGGCAGCAGTCCGTAGGGAATGCGCTGGCAGCGCTGGAATGCGATGAGGACGATGTGGTGCTGGTGCATGATGCGGTACGGCCGCTGATCGACCCGGCGACGATTGAGCGGACCATTGATGCTGTGATCAAACATGGTGCGGCGATTGTTGCGCTGCCGGCGGTGGATACGATTAAACAAGTGGAGCGGACGGCGGATGGAGCGATTGTGACGGCGACGATTCCGCGGGAACGGATTGTGCAGGCGCAGACGCCGCAGGGGGCTCGGTTTGGACTGCTGCGAAGAGCCTTTGTGGAGGCGGAGACGGATGAGTTCTCTGGCACCGACGAGGCTAGTCTGCTGGAACGGGCTGGGATCGAGGTTTGGGTGGTGTCGGGGTCGGCTAGGAATTTTAAAATTACGCAGCCGGGGGATATTGAGCTGGCGGAGTTTTATCTCGGTAAGGCTTAAGGGCAGTGCTGTGACGCCCTGCCGCGTGGGAAGATAACGTATGGGTATGAGGATTGGTTATGGGTTTGATTCGCATGCGTTCAAGGCGGGCGTGCCGCTGGTGATAGGCGGGCTTGCGATTGAACATCCGGAGGGGCTCGCCGGGCACTCGGATGGCGATGTGTTGCTGCATGCGATTACCGATGCTCTGCTGGGTGCGGTAAGCGCGGGGGATATTGGGACTTTCTTTCCGCCGAGCGATCCGCGGTGGAAGGGGGCGGCTTCGAACGTGTTTTTGAAGACGGCGCTCGAAGAAGTGGCGACGGCTGGGTACAAGATCGTCAATATCGATACCGTGCTGGTGCTGGCGAAGCCGAAGATTGTGCCGATTGCCGGGGAGTTGCGTGAGAGTGTGGCGGCGTTGCTGGGGGTGAAGCCTGGCGAGGTCGGCATCAAGGCGAAGACGCCGGAGGGGTTGAACCAGGACCATGTCGCGGTGGCGCATGCGACGGTGCTGCTGGAGAGCCTGGGGATTCCGGAGTCGGTGGGGGCGATGGTCGCTACGGCTGAGGACGACGATGAAATTGACGTTGTGGTGAAGACGCTGGTGGGTGGCAAACGCGATGTGTCCGCGCTGGGACGGAAGGTGCCGCCGTTCGATACGGACGATCTGACTTAGCGGTAAAGCTTGCGACCGCGGATTTCGAAGGATGGGCGCGGATCGAAGAGCTGGATTTTTCCTCGTGGAACTCCGTGGGGGCAGGACTGATCTTCAGAGATTTTTGTCGGCAAAAAAATCTTCTGAGCGATCGGAACCGTCGCGTAGACTGCATCTACTGCGAATTTATTTCTTGAGGGACTCAATGAAGATCGGGCTTGGGCTAGTGGCGGTGTGTTTGTTTGTGGCGGCGGGGTTTGGGATGCAGGCGCGGGCGCAGGCTCCGGGAGCGAGCCAGGAAGAGTTCATCAAGACGCATTACGCGAAGTTTGAATACCGGATCCCGATGCGGGATGGAGTGAAGCTGTTTGTATCGGTGTACACACCGCAGGTTGGGGCGTTCAAAGATGCGGGACCGTATCCATTTTTGATGACGAGGACGCCGTATAGTTGCGGGCCGTATGGTGAGGATAAGATGCCGATGCGGCTGGGGCCCAGCCAAGAACTGCTGGAGAGCGGCTACATTTTTGTATGCGGCGATGCGCGCGGAAGGTATGAGAGCGAAGGCGTGTTTCAGGAGATGAATCCGCATATCGAGGATAAAAAACCGTGCGAGAAGGGCAAGGCGTGCGAGGTGGATGAGTCGACCGATACCTACGACACGGTGGAGTTTCTGCTGAAGCATGTGGAGAATAACAACGGCAAGGTGGGGATTACGGGTATCAGCTATCCGGGGTTCTATACCTCGGCGAGCATTATCGATTCGCATCCTGCGATCAAGGCGGCTAGTCCGCAGGCTCCGATGACGAATCTTTTTTTCAACGACGACGGGTATCACGGCGGGGCGTTTATGCTGGCGGCGAACCATGGGTTTTATGTGAACTTCAAGCCGCAGAAGAATCCGACGTTGCCGGAGAAGACGAGGACGCCTTACGACTTTGGCACTCCGGATGGTTACAAGTATTACCTGCAGGCGGGGCCGACTGAGAACCTCGATAAGGCATTCGATGGGTCGAATTTTTTGTTCCATGATCAGGTAGTGCATACGACCTACGACGAGTATTGGAAGAAGCGCGACCTGTCGCTGCATATGAAAAATATTCATGCGGCGGTGATGACGGTGGGTGGATGGTTCGATGCGGAGGATCTGTCGGGGCCGTTCAAGACGTTTCATGCGATCGATGAGTTCAATCCTGGCTCGGTGAATACGCTGGTGGTGGGACCGTGGACGCATGGAGGCTGGTCACGGACGGATGGGGACCGGCTGGGAGATGTGACGTTTAGTGCGAAGACGTCGCTGTTTTACAGAGCGCAGATTGAGTATCCGTTTTTTGAGTTTTATCTCAAGGGAGTTCACGGAGGGCCGCTGCCTAAGGCTTATGTGTTTGAGACGGGCAGCAATGTTTGGAAGAAGTATGACGCGTGGCCACCGAAGTCGGCGGCTACGAAGATGCTGTACTTTCATGCGGGAGGCAAGCTGAGCTTTGATGCGCCTACGGATAAGGCGGGTGTGGATGAGTATGTGAGCGATCCCGCACATCCGGTGCCGTTTGTGAATTACACGACGGACACGGTGCCGCAGCGGTATATGGACGACGATCAGCGGTTCGCTTCGCGGCGGCCGGATGTGCTGGTGTATGAGACGGAGCCTTTGACTGAAGATGTGACCATCGCTGGGCCGGTGCGACCGAAGTTGAAGGTGGCGTCCTCGGGGACGGACTCGGATTTTGTGGTGAAGTTGATTGATGTGTATCCGGAGGACTTTCCGAATCCGCCGTCGGATGCGGTGGGGAAGAGGATTATTGGGGGCGCGCCTATTTTGATGGGCGGGTATGAGCAACTGGTGCGGGGCGAACCGATGCGGGCGAAGTTCCGCGAGAGCTGGGAGAAGCCGACTGCGCTGACGCCGGGGAAGATGGTTTCAGTGAATGCGGAGATGCCGGACGTCAACCATACGTTCCGCGCGGGGCACCGGATCATGGTGCAGGTGCAGAGCTCGTGGTTCCCGCTGACCGATCGCAATCCGCAGACATTTACGGATATCCCGCACGCGAAGCCGGAGGACTTCAAGAAGGCCACAGAGCAGGTGTATCACTCCGCTGCCGCGCCGAGCGGGGTAGAGGTGATGGTGCTGCCGCAGCCCTGATTGGCACGGGGGAAGAAAAGGCGGCGATGCTGCGGTTGGCGCCAAGTTCTTGCAAAGAAAAGGCAGGTGGGCAAATGCGGCTCGGGCCGGTAGCATGGAAGATTGCGAAGCGGCCGGCAGGCTGCTCCGATCGCTGCTTCTGAGGGGATAGGCTCGCGCGCATTATGCAGATTCGCACCGGGAAGCAGCAGGCCGCAATCGTGGCCAGGGAAGCAGCATTGAGGGCCGCGGGTATGACGGACCGCGGACGCTGCCGGCACGCCAATGAAGACTTCTTTGTGATGCTGCCGGAGGCAGGCGCGTTTGTCGTTTGCGACGGCATGGGCGGCGCCGCGGCTGGTGAGACGGCTAGTCATCTGGCAGCAGAGACTGCTGCCGCGGCCCTGACCAACGCGAAAAAAGGTGCAGCGGCGATCCGCGA
>DATMPD010000241.1:0-6029 GCA_035567955.1 Edaphobacter sp. | reverse complement strand
TTCAGGCTCCATGCAGATCGCAGACAGCGCGTCTGATGTCGTCTTTACCCGCATCGCAATTTCAGTCAACGGCACCGCCAGCGCCGGAACCCAGTTCATTGCCGCCGACTTCGACCACGACGGCGATATGGATCTGGCGAGCGCGGGCAAGCTCGGTGTGCACTTCCTCGAAAACCTTAAGGTGGACAAGGTTCCCAAATCCGTCCGCGAAGAGACCCAGCCCCTCAACCGTAAATGGCCATTCCCCGGTGAAGGTGAGGAAGTTCCACAGGAAGACGGTCCGACACCGCAATAATGTTTCGCCTCTGCGAACTGACGTCGCCTGATCCGCCATCGATGCGGGTCGATGACGAACAGCGCTTTTGCAGGGGCTTAACACGCCAGGCCTGCAATGCTTCCGTTGAGTTTTAGGAGCGGTCTCGAAGACCGCTAAACGCAGTTTTTCCTTGATTCTGCGGGAGTTTTGAGGATTCTGGCGGTGATCGACGCCCTTGGCGAAGTAAGAGAGCACCGCGGAACAACCTGTGGAAGGGGTTCGAACTCGTAACCGGCTAAAGCGGTCTTCAAGGCTGTTAACTGCTACTACATCCCTCGCGCCACAGATGTAGCAGCAAACTGTGCACCGCTGCCATACTATAAGCGTCTAATCGTTAATTGTGATGGCGACCACCCACCTTGCCAAACCGACCGCCTTCGACCGCACACTGGCCAGTGCGCGCTCCACCATGATGTTCAGCGAGGTGGTCCGGCTGGCGGTCGACAGCTTCCGCGCCAGCAAAACGCGTTTCCTGCTGACTATGCTCGGTATGATCATTGGCTCGGCTTCGATCATTCTCGTCGCTACTCTTGGGTCCACCGGCAAGCAGTATGCGCTTGACGCGCTGACCAGCATCGGCCCAAACAAGATTGAGTTGCAATACAGCGGCGGTACGATTTCGGGCCCGGACAACACGAGCACGCCCGACTATATGACCCTCGACGACATGCACGCGGTCCTGGAGCAGGTCCCCGGCATTGTTGCCTCGTCCCCCATGCTGGAGTTTCACGACAACGTCAGTCTTGGCGGCGGTGTCACCAAGGCAACCATGCTGCTTGGGGTCTCGCCACAGTACCGTATCGTACGCAATCTTGTCGTTGTCTCCGGCCGCTTCTTCGACGATCAGGATGAGCGCGCCCACGAGAAGGTCGCCGTCATCGTCAAACCGTTTGCGGACGAACTCTACGGCAGCTCAAACGCTGCCGTCGGCAAAATCATCAGCATCAAAGGCATACCGTTCGTTATTATCGGCGTCTTCAGGGAGGCCTTCGATACCTATGGAGAGTCGGAGATCAGTGACCATACCCTGCTTGTTCCTTATCCGGTCGCGCGTTACTTCACCGGGACCAATGCATTGAAGGAAATCTTCTTCACGATGAAGGCTCCTTCTATGGTCACACCCGCTAAAGACCGCATTCTCGCCATCGTCCGGTCCCGTCACTATGCCAGTTCCGTCTACAATGCGATGACCATGACCGAACTCCTGGCCACCATGGCAAAGATAGCCGACATGCTGACGATCGTTCTCACCCTTGGCGCCGGTATTACCCTGATCGTCAGTGGTGTCGGCATTATGAACAGTATGCTGGCTAACGTTTCGGCGCGAATCAAGGAAATCGGTATCCGCAAGGCTCTGGGCGCAACCAGCCGCGAGATCCGGCTGCAGTTTCTCACCGAGGCGGTCTTCCTCTCGCTCAGCGGAGGGTTGATCGGCACCATGATCGGCCTCGCCATTCCGTTTACCCTGGGCCTGCTATCGCCGTTCAAGATCCCCATCAATCCGTGGTCGGCGGTGATCTCTCTGACCACATCGGTGCTGGTGGGGGTACTCTTCGGAACGCTGCCGGCAAACCGCGCGGCCCGGCTAGATCCAGTTCAGACACTCAAGTACGAGTAATAGCGGCAAGCGATCCTTGTTCGCGCAAAACAAAACGCATCAGCCTTAGCGAAGTTTGCCAAGGTCGATGCGTTCGTTGGGCTACTCTCGATACCGCGTTAAGCAGTTGCGGCTGTTGCCACTTCTTCGGCTTCCGGCTGATCGCCCTTCACCGTTACCTTCACGTGGCTGGTCACCTCGCGGTGCAGCTTAACGGGAACGTGATACTCGCCGATGGTCTTCAGCGGCTCATCGAGCGCGATCTTGCGGCGATCGATGGTGAAGCCCTTGGTCTCAAGCTGGTGCGCGATATCGCCCGAGGTGACCGAGCCGAAGAGATGCTCGTTCTCGCCGACCTTGCGCTCGAACACGAGTTCGACCTCGGAGAGTTGCGTGGCCAACTGCTCCGCGCCAGCCTTCTCCTTGACTGACTTGCGCACGGCCGAGGCCTTCATCTGATCAATCACCGCCTTGTTAGCGGCGTTCGCCTCAATGGCGAGCTTCTCGGGGAGCAGATAGTTGCGTCCATAGCCATCGGCGACTTTGACCACGTCGCCGCGATGCCCGAGCTTATTTACGTCTTCCTTCAGAATGACTTCCATTGCAGTTCTCCGATTTCCTGTCTGGCGATCGCTTCCGCCAGTCTTCGTATCCAGTAAGCCCCCACGCAATCTCACGCATGCGCGGCGGAAAAGTTAGAAGCGCGCAGCGAAGGCCAGCAGAGCGATATTGCGCGACTGTTTGATGGCCAGGCTGAGGCGCCGCTGATGCCGTGTGCACACACCGGTCAGGCGACGCGGAACGATCTTCCCACGCTCGGCGACAAAACCCTGCAACAGGCGAACGTCGCGGTAAGAGATGGCGTCGATCTTCTCGGTGCAGAACTTGCAGACCTTCTTGCGCCGGAAGAACTTTCGGCCGCCGGGGCCGCCACCACCGGGAGCGCCGGCAGGCCGTGGAGTGCGTGGTCCCGCGCCCGGACCGGAGTGCCCGGAGCCTCCGGAGTGCCCGCCGCTGGGACGGGATGAAGGTGCGTGATGTTCAGTCGAATGCGTGCTATTGATTTCGTCAGCCATAATATTAGCCATTTCCTCTCAGGTACGTTGTGCCTCCCTCCGCTCCAGACCCGCGTTGGAGTCTCTGAACATTCGACCGGCCTCGGTCGAGTGGAAGCGGTATTCGGCGATCATGATGCGTTGTGCGATGCCGTAGTAGCTATCATCGCAAATCCTTTAGAGCGAATGCGCGGCGACTAGACGGCGGAAGCGACGGTCTCGGAAGACGCATCGGAAGCTGCAGCAACCGGCTTCTTCTCTTCCTCGGCGTGGGCCTCAGTGGATACTGCGGCATGCGTCGCATCTGCGTCCGGCGCAGCGGCTGGCGCCTGCACAGGAGCGGAGATCGGCTGCGCACTGCGCTTCACCTTGGTGTCGCGAATCGCCTTGACCTTCGCCAGGCGCTTCTCTTCCTCGTCCATGCGCACTGTGATGAACTTGATCACCTGCTCAGACACGCGCAGACGGCGCTCGATCTCCGTGATCAGGGAACCGGCCGCGGCAACGTTCAACAGGACATAGAATCCGTCGTTAAACTTGCGCACCGTGTAGGCGAGCCGGCGGCGGCCCATCTTCTCGACACTCTTCACCTCGCCGCCACCGCTGGTGACGTTCGCGGAAAAGCCTTCAATCAGCTTGTCGAGTTCGGCTTCTTCAACGTCCGGCCGGACAATGAACATAATTTCATAGGTACGATTCATTCGATTACTTCTTTCTGCGAAGTTCTGCTTCGCACCGTGCTGGCGTCTGTTCTGCCCACCCGGTCTGGAAAATCACTGCGTTTATCCTGCTTCTACTCTCTTGTTTCTAACGTCTTACTTATTTCTCTTTACTTCTCTTTACTTCCCTTCGACTCATCCGTCCCATCTTCCGGATCGGTTGGGCGCCGGTTGAACTCATTCATCGCGGCGCCGACCCCCTGGGTCAACACCACCTCGACAGCACCTCTGGTCCTGTCGAGCACCTCATCCAGCACCGCAAGCTCCTGCTTGCGCATTGGCGACAGCAGATAGTCCTTGCCGCCCGCCTTGATCTCTCTTCCATCCGCCAGCGCCGGCTTCCCAACGCCAATGCGGATCCGCAACCATTCTTCCGTCCCCAGCACACCGGAGATTGACTTCACTCCGTTATGCCCGTTCGCCGAACCACGCTCTCGAATCCGGATCGTGCCCAGCGGAAGTGCAAGCTCGTCGTAAAGAACGATAAGGTCCGCCGCCGAAATCTCGAGCTCCTGAATCAAAGCGGCCACCGAAAGCCCGCTCAAATTCATGAACGTCTCTGGCTTCGCCAGCAGAACGTCCTGTCCTGCAAGCTTCGCCCTGGCAGTAAGCGCTCTGCCCCTGCGATTGGAAAGCATCACACCGCAATCCTCTGCGATGCGATCGACCGCTAAAAACCCGGCGTTATGCGGCGTGAACTGATACTCGATACCGGGGTTGCCGAGACCGACAATCAACCTCACGCTTCGTACCCTTTCCAACAAATTCGTGCGGCCCGCGAATCTCGAAAGAATCGGCAGGCCGCGCAAACATTACTTCTTCTTCGCATCTTTGGCATCGGCAGCAGGAGCAGCAGCAGCAGGTGCTGCAGCGGCGTCCGTCTTGCCCTTCTTGGCAACCTCGGGCTCCGTCGGAGCGGCGACCACTTCCTCCACAGCCACAACCTCTTCCTTGATGATCGTGACGTGGGCCACTGTCGCGTTCTCATCGCCCAGAAACTTAATGCTCCCCGAGTGCGGCAGGTCCGAAACGTGAATCAGTCCATGCAACTCCATGTTCGAGACATCGACATCCAGGTGGCTCGGAATATCGCCCGGCAGGCACTCGATCTCAACCTCACGCAGCACGTGCTCGAGGATCCCGCCGCCCGACTTCACGCCGATGGGAATGCCGACCAGTTGAATCGGCACCGACACGCGCATCGCCTTATCCATCGCGATCCGCTTCAGGTCGATGTGCAGCAGCTTGCCCTTGATCGGCTCATGCTGCCAATCGACGATCATGGCCTTCACGGCGCCCGAACCCTCAACGTTCAGATCGAAGATCGTGTTGTGACCGGAGTCCGAGTGAAGAATCCTGGTAATCACCTTAGGATCGACAGAGACCGCAACCGTTTCCTTGCCCGCGCCATAAACCACGGCTGGAATCTTACCGGCGACGCGAACGCGACGAGCGGCATTCTTGTTAAACTTGCCCTCGCGGGGCGTTGCGACGACTGCTTCAGTATTTGTTATTGCCATGACTTCCATCTTCCTTTCGGGCACAGAGGTAAAGTTGTCCGTTCTTAGTGCTCAGTTATCAGTCAAAACCGCTGACGTGCCAACACCGTTCACGAACGCTTTACCCTACTCCCTTTGCGGCCAAGCCGCGGTTATGTGTCCCTTCTCTGAGAACTGAGAACAGACAACTGAGAACTAATTGAACAGCGTACTTACGCTGGTCTCCATATGAATGCTCTCGATAGCCCGGCCAAGCAGCCCTGCGATCGAAAGCACTTTAATCTTCTCCAGTCGCGCTGCATCATCGCGCAACGGAATGGTATTCGTCACGACTAACTGTTCCAGCCGTGATGCTGCAATGCGCTCGACAGCCGGACCCGAAAGCACCGGATGCGTTGCGCACGCATAAACTTTTTCCGCGCCCTCAGCCAGCAGCGCATCCACCGTCTTTACCAGCGTTCCGGCGGTGTCGATGATGTCGTCGAGGATCAAGCACGTCCGGCCACGCACATCGCCGATCACGTTCATCACCTCGGTGACATTAATGTCGGTCCGCCGCTTGTCGACGATGGCCAACGGTAGTTCCAGCTTCTTGGCGAAGAATCTCGCCCTCTCCACGCCTCCCGCATCCGGCGAAACCACCGTTAGATTTGGCAGATCAAGCTCCCGGAAGTAGCTCACCAGCACCGGGCTGGCAAACAAGTGATCTACCGGAATATTGAAGAAGCCCTGTATCTGTGCTGCATGCAGATCGACGAGCAGCGCGCGGTTCGCACCGGCGGTGGTCAGAAGATCGGCAACCAGCTTCGACGTAATGGCAACCCGCGGCCGGTCCTTGCGATC
>DATMPD010000240.1:0-2817 GCA_035567955.1 Edaphobacter sp. | reverse complement strand
GCGGTTGGAAGAGAAAGAAACCGCGAAGGGCGGCATCATTATCCCCGACACGGCTAAAGAGAAACCTCACGAGGGGGAAGTGATGGCCGTCGGAGCCGGCAAGATCGAAAAAGGCAAACGGGTCCCGCTCGATGTAAAGGTAGGCGACCGGATTTTGTTCGGCAAGTACACGGGCAATGAAATCCTGGTCGATGACCAGGAGTATCTGATCCTCCGCGAGGAGGAAATTCTGGCGAAGGTTAGCGGAATGGCCAAAGCAGCATCCAGCAAGAAATAGTTTTGCCGATCCAAACGGTTTTGGACCGGCCACAAATACGTATTCACCCAGGAGGGTGAAACCTAATGGCAAAACAAATTGTTACCGGTGAAAATTCGCGTCAGGCGATTCTGCGTGGGGTTAACATCCTTGCGGACGCCGTGAAGATCACGCTGGGCCCAAAAGGGCGTAACGCGGTGATCGAGAAGAAGTTCGGCGCGCCCATCATCACTAAGGATGGCGTGACGGTAGCAAAGGAGATCGAACTTCAAGACCCACTCGAGAATATGGGCGCGCATATGGTTCGCGAGGTCGCCTCGAAAACATCTGATGTCGCCGGCGACGGCACCACCACCGCAACAGTTCTGGCCCAGGCCATCTTCCGCGAAGGCGTCCGGACGGTTGCCGCAGGTGCAAGCCCGATGGCCCTCAAGCGCGGCATTGATAAGGCCGTGGAAGTCGCCGTGGAAGAGATCAAGAGGCTCTCCCGCGACGTGAAGGGCGACATGATCGCGCAGGTTGGTACTATCAGTGCCAACACCGACAAACAGGTCGGCAGCATCATTGCCGAGGCGATGAAGAAGGTCGGCAAAGACGGCGTCATTACCGTCGAAGAATCGAAGACGATGGAGACGACGCTCGAAGTAGTCGAAGGCATGCAGTTCGACCGTGGCTACCTCTCGCCCTACTTCGTCACCGACCCTGAGCGGATGGAATGCTTGTTGGAAGACGTCCATATACTGATCCATGAGAAAAAGATCAGCTCGATGAAGGACTTGCTTCCCCTGCTCGAGAAGACCGCCAAGATGGGCAAGCCTCTCTTGATCCTCGCCGAGGATGTTGAGGGCGAAGCGCTCGCAACTCTCGTCGTGAACAAGCTCCGCGGTACGCTGCAGTGCGCTGCGGTGAAGGCTCCCGGCTTCGGCGATCGTCGCAACGCCATGCTCGAGGACATCGCCACCCTGACGGGCGGCAAAGCCATCACGGAAGATCTCGGGATCAAGCTCGAGAACGTGAAGCTCGAAGACCTGGGCCACGCGAAGAAAGTGACTATCGACAAGGACAACACCACGATCATCGCGGGCGCCGGCAAGGCCAGCGAAATCGAGGGCCGCATCAAGCAACTCCGCGCGCAAATTGATGACTCCAGTTCGGACTATGACAAGGAAAAGCTCCAGGAACGTTTGGCGAAGCTCGTCGGCGGCGTCGCAGTAATCAAAGTAGGTGCGGCAACCGAGACCGAGCTGAAGGAAAAGAAGGCTCGCGTCGAGGACGCCATGCATGCCACCCGCGCGGCCGTCGAGGAAGGCATTGTTCCCGGCGGCGGCACTGCTCTTCTGCGCTGCATTCCCGCTTTAGAGAAGCTCAAGGCCCAGGGCGATGAAGCGATCGGCGTGAACATTGTGAGGCGTGCCCTGGAGGAGCCAACACGCCAGATTGCTCAGAATGCAGGTCACGAAGGCGCTGTAGTGGTCGGGCGCATCCGCGATTCAAAGGATGAGAACCTAGGGTTCAACGCTGAGTCGGGAGAATACACCGACATGGTCAAGGCTGGCGTGATCGACCCCGCCAAGGTTACCCGCTTGGCAGTGCAGAACGCTGCGTCTATCGCCGCGCTGATGCTGACCACCGAAGTCTTAGTCGCCGACATAAAGGAAGAGCCAATGACGGCTGCGGCAGGCGCTGGCCATGGCGGCGGTATGGGAGGGATGTACTGAACCACGATCTTTTGCCGTGGCTCAACGAAAAATCTCATCGAAAACCCTACGTATTCATTGAGATTCTTTCCGCATTTTCAGGGCGGCTTGACTGGGTCAGTTAACACACGACCTGCGGAGCGCTCCTGTAGAGCCTCGCGAGTGTCGGATGCTCAAGAATCGTGGTGCTGGTTAGCTCCCTCCGCAGTGTTCTTTCCGGTTGGAGGCGTCTATGCCTTTACAATACGACATCTTCAAAAAGACAAAAAACTCCGTTGTTTGGGTAGAGGCCGTGGAGGATATCGTCACGGCAAAGAAACGACTGATCAGCCTTGCATCGGGCAGAACTGACGATTACCGAATCTGGGATTCCTCGAAGCAACAGTTTATCGACCAGCTGGATGATTGCGCCTAGTTACGGCTCAAAAACAGCTACAGTTGGATGCGAGGTCACTCGCCTGCGCCTCGACGCTTCTATTCGACAGACCAATACAGAAACCGCTCGCTGATCGGTTCGATCAACACTGCGTTACTTGGGAGGAGGGGAGGCTATCTCCGCTTCGTTTTTGCTGGGCGCAAGAGTGTAAGGGAGTTGCGGCAATGTAAGCAGCACAACAGCGTACAATGCCTTTGTGAGAAACGGGGATAAGCGGCGATATTTTCAAATCAAAAGGGGAGCAATCTGAAGATGGGATACGGCAACCGGGACAAACCAGAAGGCAAATCAGGACGGGTCGGATTTGTGGAAGGCCGACTCAACGAGCTGCGACGTCGGTGGGAAAATGCGACAGACGAACGCGAGAAGAGTGAGGTGTCTGAACAAATCCGCGAGTGGCAATCATTTAGGCCAGAACGATCCGCACC
>DATMPD010000239.1:0-6022 GCA_035567955.1 Edaphobacter sp. | reverse complement strand
GGCGCTCGAGGGCGCGGACATGGTGTTTGTAACTGCCGGGCTGGGCGGCGGGACCGGAACAGGTGCTGCTCCAGTGATTGCAAGCCTGGCGAGCGAGATGGGGGCGTTAACGGTGGCGGTAGTGACGCGGCCGTTCGCGTTCGAAGGCAAGCGGCGGATGATGCAGGCCGAACGCGGCATGCAGGAGCTGCTGGAGTCAGTTGATACCGTGATCGTGATTCCGAATGAAAAGCTGCTCGCCGTGGCGAAGGATGCCGGTTTTTTTGAGAGCTTCCGAATTGCCGATGATGTGTTGCGGCAAGGCGTGCAGGGGATCTCGGACATCATTACGATTCCCGGCGTGATCAATCGCGACTTCGCCGACGTGAAGACGACGATGGCGGGCATGGGCTACGCGGTGATGGGGACGGCGATGCGGACCGGCGCGAATCGCGCAGTGGAGGCTGCGATGGCGGCGATGGCTTCGCCTCTGCTGGAAGCGGGAGCGATCGATGGGGCGCGGGGAATTCTGATCAACATTACAGGGTCGAGCAGCCTGAAGCTTAGCGAGGTCAATGAGGCTTCGACGATCATTCAGAATGCGGCGCATGAGGATGCCAATATTATCTTTGGCGCGGTGCAGGACGAGACCATGGGCGACGAGGTGAAGATTACCGTGATCGCCACAGGTTTCAAGCAGCAAGAGATGCCGCAGCGGCGGGAGCGGATGCTGGCGGAGTCGACGCTACCGACGATGCGCTACGACGTCCCCATACAACCGAGGGTGGTGTCGCCGCGGCCGTCTCCGCGTTTTGCGAGCGAAACGGAGCCGGAACCGGCTATTTCTCAAATAGTTGAGGCGAAGGAGAAGACTGCGAACAATGGGCATGTGGTTCCCCCTGAGCTGGTTCCGGTAAAGGCTTCGGTCTTTGACGACGATTTTTTCCAGGCTTCGTCGACGCGGGAAGAGCTCGTCTTAGAGGGGAACAGAGTGGAGGGCGGATTGCATGACCGGTCTCACCACGCGGGGCCAGGCCGTGGCAAAGATGAGGAAATTCACAGCATGACGGAAGATGTTTTCCCTGTCGAGGCCTCTGTACGAGTGCCATTTGTTGGGAGTTCTGTGGCAGCAGCAGAGCACGCTGAACCGGATGAATTGGACATTCCGGCCTTCCTTCGACGTGGAAACGGCTGAATCTATTATTATTTGAGTGACGCTACACGAAAGTGGCACGGTGAGGCCGTGCTGAATGTAGTTAAATAAAAGCTCCATCTAACGAAGATTTCGTATCGATGGCATTTCGATTGCACTCAAATCAGCACGAGGTATCAGCCAGTGTCGCGATCAGTCTCAGCTAAAGTTTACCGCGCTGTCCTTTTCGGCATTGTGTTGGGTGCCGCCCTGCGTGCTGGCGCAGCAACGATTACGACCGGCAAAACTAAGCATCGCTCTGCCGGGACGGCGCGTGTTGCCACGAAGGTGACGGCGCATACAGCTTCGCATGCCCGCGTGAACAGCGCCGGTGGGACGACAAAGACTGTCGGCACCGCGACACATTCCGCAGGGATCAGGACTGTGACGCATGGGCATGGCGCTCGTCCTACGCTCGCGGTGCGACGGACGCGGTATCACGAGCATTTCTCTGCCAGCTCCTTTGCGGACAACCTGACGCTGGGCGATGTGACGGACGGCGAGGACCCGGTCGTCCGCGCCGCCGCGATTGAAGCCCTGGGCAACATGAACGGTACGGCGATCGCCATCGATCCTTCGACGGGTCGGATTCTGGCAATGGTGAATCAGAAACTGGCACTCTCGCGCGGAGCCGAGCCCTGTTCGACGATCAAGCTGACGGTAGCTCTGGCCGCCCTCGAGGAAGGAATCGTACGGCGGGATACTCCCGTGAACCTGGGCGGCCGATATCACCTGACCATGACGGAGGCCCTGGCTCACTCGAACAATCTTTATTTTGAAACGCTGGGGCGGCAGCTTGGATTCGAACGCGTAAAGCATTATGCGAATGAGTTTGGTCTCGGAGAACTGGCGGGGTATCACATTCAAGGAGAACAGCTGGGGACGTATCCGGATGAAGAGCTCCCCGCTGCGCTGGGTGGCGTGGGGCGGATGTGTTCCTTTGGTGAGAGCGTGTCGATGACGCCACTGCAACTGGGAGCCTTGGTGGCGGCGATTGCCAATGGAGGAACTCTCTACTACCTGCAGCATCCGGAGAACTCGATCGATCTGGCTGCGTTTGAGCCGAAGGTGAAACGGACGCTCGATATCGCTCCTCTGATTCCGGAGATCTCGGTCGGCATGGAGGGAGCGGTGCAGTATGGAACGGCACGGTCGCTGCGGGCCAACTTCAGCCAGTTTCCGGTGATGGGGAAGACCGGAACGTGCTCGAACAATGGGACGCGGTTCGGATGGTTTGGGTCGTATGCGGATACTCCGAATGGACGGATCGTTACGGTATTTTTCCTTGAAGGTGGGCGGCCCACATTTGGACCCAAAGCAGCTGAGCTGACGGGCGAGTTTTACCGGGCGCTATGGGATAAGAGTTATTTCCTACCGAAGACGGTGGTCGCGGCGGATGGCGCGGTGGGTGGTACGGAGTAAACGCAGGTGAGCTAACTGAGTTCACGTGCGAGTATTCTGGCGAAGGGAAGTTGCTCAATACCTGGCGCAGTAACATTTTTCTGCATCTGATTGAAACGACGGTTCCGGTTAGTATTGCCGGGAGGACGGCGTCGCGCGGCCACTGTTGGTCTTCTCAGCTTGCATTACGGAATCGGGTAGAAGGGAACAATGAACATTTTGACGGCTGAGGAGATGAGCGCAGTCGATCGGCGCACAGCGGAGGATTTTGGGGTTCCACTCGAGTCGTTAATGGAACACGCTGGGATTGCCGTGGCGACGTTCTGCCTACAGCAGTATGGTTCGGAGTCGCGAACGGTTGTGCTCTGCGGAAAGGGGAACAACGGGGGCGACGGATTTGTCGCGGCGCGGAGGCTGGCGCAGTCGGGGTGGTCGGTGCGGGTGGTTCTGCTGGGGCGGATGGAGGATGTGGTGGGCGAGGCTGCGGTCGCTCTGCAGCGGCTTCGGAATGAGGCTTCCGGTGTGATTGTGGATGAAGTTGTGGAGGAGGCGGCTTTAAAGGCCTGTGCGCCGCTGCTCAGGGACGCGGAGCTGTTGATCGATGCTGTGGTGGGAACCGGGTTCAAGCCGCCTCTGCGAGGCCTTGCCGTTTTGCTGCGAGAGATGGTGGAAGGCCTCGAGACACCGATCGTGGCGGTGGATCTGCCTTCGGGTTGGGATGCGAATTCGATGGAGCAGACCGCAGATGGGGCGTTTCGCGCGGACGCGGTGGTTACGTTTACGGCGCCGAAGAGAGCGCACACGTTTGGCCATGTGACGAGAAATGAAAAGACTGGCGGAACGTTTGGTCCGGTAGTGGTGGCGGAGATCGGGTCGCCGCAGCAGGCGGTAGTCTCGGCCGGTGGGCTGACCTGGACAGGCGCGTCGAAGGTGCTGGCGGAGAAGCCGCGCGACGTGAACTCGAATAAGGGCAAATTTGGCCATGTGCTGGTGATCGGAGGAAGTTACGGGAAAGCTGGCGCGCCGGCGATGGCGTCGCTTGCGTGCCTGCGGACCGGGGCCGGGCTAGTGACGGCAGCGGTTCCGAAGAGCATTGTGGATACCGTGGCCGCGATTGCTCCCGAGTTGATGATGGTCCCCCTCGCGGAGGGGGCCAAGGGCGCCGTGTCGTTCAAGAATCTCGACGGGGCAAAGCTGGATGCACTCGTGAAACAGATCAGCGTGGTGGCGGTGGGCCCGGGGTTATCGACGGAGGGCGATGCGCCGGCGTTTGCGCGACAGGTGGTGGAGAAGACTACGGTGCCGGTCGTCATCGACGCGGACGCTCTAAACGCGTTTGCGGGGAAGGCGCATCTGTTGAACGGTTCAGGCAGAGTGTTGGTGTTGACGCCGCATCCGGGAGAGATGGCGCGGCTCGCAGGTTTGACGGTGAAAGAGGTCGAGGTGGACCGGGTGGGGTTGGCGAGGCGGTTTGCTACCGAACATAAAGTAACGCTGGTGTTGAAGGGATGGCGGACGCTGGTAGCGCATCCTGACGGATCGATTGCGGTGAATACGAGTGGGAATCCGGCGATGGCAAAGGGTGGAAGTGGAGATATTCTGACGGGGATTGTGGCGGGAATGCTGGCGCAATTTCCTGGCGATGTGGCGCGCGCGATAGAGACCGCGGTTTACCTGCATGGGCTGGCCGGCGATTTTGCTGTTCAGGCGATGGATGAACATACCGTACTTGCAACCGATACAGTTACACACCTTTCCGACGCCTTCCGCTATCGGGTGAAGGATGAGGATGGGTTTACGTGGATCTGCGGATTGCAGGGATGAAGGAGAAGCGGTTCAAGACGCGGAGCGAGGCGGGGACGCTGGCGATGGGAGAGAGGGTGGCGGAGATGCTGCTGCCTGCTCCGAAGCTGATCGTGCTGCGCGGAGATTTGGGTGCGGGAAAGACGACTCTGGTGAAGGCAGTTGCGGCGGCACTGGGTGCGGCGGAGGCTTCTGATGTGACCAGTCCGACGTTTACGCTGGTGCATGAGTATGTGGGGCGGAAGGTGCGGCTCTATCATCTCGATCTTTATCGGCTGGAGACCGAGCGGGAGCTGTTGACGTTGGGGCTCGAAGAGATGGCGGAGCAGCCAGATGCGCTGGTGCTGGTGGAGTGGGGGGAGAAGTTTCCAAGTATCGTGGGGCGGGCGGATGGAGAGATCGCGATCGAACACTCTGGTGGGGATGAGCGGTTGTTTTTGGTGCGCGTCAAAGCATGAGGCTGCTTGATTGCGGTGATTTATCTGCTCCGTCCGGTGTAGCGGTAGATGGCGCACTCTTCATCGCCGGTTGAGCCGTAGTCTTTTTGCTGCGCGATGGCGGCGAGGTCGGCTGCGTGGTCCTCGGGCGACATAGCGACGGGGCCGAGGAAGAGACGGGTGAAGGCGGGGTGCTGGTCGAGAATCTTGCGGCACTCGGCGTTGACGTAGAGGAGGTCGAAGGCGGGTGGGGGAGAGCCGGTCTTTTTTGCGAAACGGGCTTCGATGCGGCGGAGAAGGAGCTTGAGGACGGGGGCTTCGAAGGGGTGGAAGAGGAAGGCTAGGGTGGGGGTGCGGGGGAGGTCGAAGCTGAGGACGTCCTGCTCGTAGAGGCGTATGGGGGCAAGCGGCGGGGCGGTCATATCGGCTGCGTGGGCGGCTAGCCAGTGATCGAGGTTGAGTTGTGCGATATCGGCGAGCGTGGGGTTGAGTTCGATGCCGATGACTTGGTGGAAGGGGAGTTCGCTGGCGACGAGCATGGCGCGGCCTTTGCCGGCGCCGATGTCGATGAAGGTGTAGTGGGAGATGGGGTGGGGTGGGGTGGTAGCGCGCCAGAGGTCGATGAGGGTGCGGAGGATGCTGGGGGCGACGCCGTAGTAGGCGGTGACGTGGGTGTCGTTGGGGTGGCCGGTGATGAGGTTGCCGGCGGCGATCAGGCCGCTGGTGTCGACTCCGTGGATCTGGTCGAAGGGGTGTTGCGGAGGCGGTGGGGCTGGCATCACGAGTGGGGCTTTGGGTCTTCGGGTCGGCAATTTGCTCTCAGCGAATCTGGATGAGGTTGGGGTTGCCGTCGAGGCCGAGGATTTTGCGGCCGGCGGGGGTGATGCTGAGGGGAGTCCATGCGGGTTGGTCGAGGAGAGTGATGGTGGTGCGGCTTACGGCTTCGAGGCCGGCGAGGCGATTGGCGATCTGGGCTTTGAGTTGGGCGAGGAGGTGGGCTTCGGCGGCTTCGTCTTTTTGTGTTGGGGTGAGTGAGATTTCGATGATGTGTTTTTGAGGGACGCCGGGGATGTGGGCGCCGGGGGCTTCGAGGTCGGGGGTGACGGCGATGGAGCGGATGAGGCCGAGGTCGACGATGTTGCAGGGGAGGACGGGATCGTAGCAGTCGCGGAGTGCGAGGAGAATGTCGGACTCAGTGAGCATCTATGTC
>DATMPD010000238.1:0-19038 GCA_035567955.1 Edaphobacter sp. | reverse complement strand
GGAGGTGTGCCCTGGAAAAAGTTCAACGCTGATCCCGGGACAAATCGTGGGATCGGCTTGAATCCCCTCCGTATCGAGCAGCGTCATCTGCCCTGACTCGATCAGTGGCTCGTAGTTCGGCGCCAGATAGCTCACGCGGTCGCGATCCAGCTGCAGACGGCCATGCTCCACTTCGCCCCGGTGAGCGAAGTACCGCGCATTCGGAAACGTCGGTGTCACCGAACCATCCGCCTGCAGCGTCGTGTTCCAGCCGCAATGGTCGAAGTGCAGGTGAGTGTTGATCACAACATCCACCTCCTCCGCTCGAATCCCGGCCGAGGCCAGCGACTGCGGAAGGAGCTCCTGATTACAGTGGATCTCGCGCATCTTCGCCGACTGCTTGTTGCCGATGCCGGTCTCGATCAACACCGTCTGCTTCCCGGTCCGCACCACGACGGTATTCAGCCCCAGCATAATGCGGTTCTGCTCGTCCGCCGCCGCACGCTTCTCCCACAGAGGCTTCGGCACCACGCCAAACATGGCACCGCCGTCCAGCTTGTACGTCCCATCCGTACAAACCGTTAGTTCGAAGTCACCAAGATGCGTCTGCGCCCGAACCGGTCCCGAAGCCGGGTCCAACTCGATGTGCCGACCCGCGCCGTTGCCAGGATTCATTGGTTGTCCTCACTCACATCCTACTGTGAGCGAAGACGGTCGAGCCAGGGGTCGGGCCTAAGCCTGCGGAGCCTGTGCCGCGACCAACAGTTCTGCGCCAACCCCGGTGTGTTCCGCACCTGTGCCCGCAACCATCTCTGCGGTGGCCGCCGCAGTAACCAGAGCACCTGTCGTAGGCGCGCGCTTGCTCTGGAAGCACTGCCGGCAAAGCACCGGACGCCCCTGCGTCGGCTTGAAGGGCACCGTGGTCTCAATGCCGCACGCCGAGCATTCGGTCCGGGTCTCCGTGCGCGAAAGCCCAGCCGCAGCAGGCCCCGTACCAGCCTTCAGACCGGTGCCGGACCGCTTGGACTTGCATGGCTTACAGCGCTTTGGGTCGTTCTTGAATTGTTTGTCGAAGAAAAAGAGTTGTTCCCCGGCGGTGAAGATAAATTCACCACCACAATCTGCGCAGGTTAAAAGTCGATCCAGAAATTCCATGCCGCTTCTCCCGTGGTACGGAAAAGGAAGAATACCCAAGGGGCCTGATCGTGGGGCGCCGCTGAGGGGTCTACCTTTCGCTGATGATCTTTACTTCACTTCTCGGATTCGAAGGGGGGCCCAGAATGCGAAATGCGTGGAACACTTCGATTTCCCAGTCAATGTGAGCCGATCCACAGGCTCTCTCTGCTGGTGCCAGATTCGACAGCGGGAGTCCATCTCTCTGGCTGGTTCAGGCGGCCGTCCCTTCAAACTCAGGGGAAGAGGAGACGGCCTGCCATGGTTGCGAAGCTGGAACTAATCCTGCTCCTTACGGACCTTCTTGCGATTACGCTTGCGTGCAAGCGCTTCTTTCACGCGCTTCTTTTCACCAGGCTTCAGATAAAAAGAGTGGCGCTTGACTTCCTTGATAATGTCTTCAGTCTGCACCTTGCGCTTAAAGCGCCGCAGGGCATTCTCAAGGGGTTCGCCTTCTTGTACTCGAACCTCTGCCAAGAAAAATACACCTCCAAACAGTCCCAATCGGGATAACCTCAGAATACGACAGATTCAGATCAAAATGCATAAATTCGCAGGAAATATGACACTGCAAAACTACCAGTGTCAACTTTCGTGAATCACGTACGGTTCGCGTAAAATCTGCTTCATCATGATTCGTTCTTACCAGGGAATAACTCCAGTAATTCCAATAAGCTGCTACATCGATCCCTCCGCACAGGTAATTGGCGACGTCATTCTCGGCGAACAGGCGAGTATCTGGATGAACGCAGTCGTACGTGGCGACGTGAACTCCATCCGCATCGGCGCGAAGAGTAATGTGCAAGATTGTGCCGTGTTGCACGGAATGCGCTACCTCTACCCGGTGATCGTCGGGGAGATGGTGACCATCGGTCATAACGCCACCGTTCACGGATGTGTACTGGAGGACGCCGTTCTGGTGGGCATTGGCGCGACCATCCTGAATAATGCCCGGATCGGCGAGGGTTCCATTATTGCGGCAGGTGCGGTCATTCCGGAGCAGACGGTGATTCCGCCAAACTCGCTGGTCGCCGGCGTTCCCGGCAAGGTTCGACGAACGCTGGGCGACGAAGACCGGGCACTCATCCTCAAGTACGCCAGCAATTACCTGGACTACACGGCCATTTACCTCAAGGAAGTCTCCGGGTCATAAATCCGCCGCTATTTTCGCTACACTGTTGGTAATGGGCATTTTGAAGGCAGTACGCGGTACCAGGGATCTGCTTCCTCCTGAGACCGTCCTTTGGAACCGTGTCGAAGCTACGGCGCGAGCGGTGTTTGCACGCTATGGGTTTGGCGAGATTCGCACGCCGATCTTTGAGGATACGTCGCTGTTTGCGCGTGGTGTGGGTGAGGAGACCGACATCGTCTCCAAGGAGATGTACACCTGGGACGATCGCACTCGGGCTGATAGCGATAGCGCTCAGAGTCTGACGCTACGGCCGGAGAATACCGCGGGTGTCGTGCGAGCGTACATCGAGCACAAGCTGGCGGATACGGGCATGTTGCAGAAGCTCTTCTACATCGGGCCGCAGTTTCGGCGGGAGCGTCCGCAGCGTGGACGATATCGTCAGTTCTGGCAGATTGGGGCTGAGGTGCTTGGACCGGCCTGGTCGGGCTCGGACAGTCCGTTGCGCGACGCTGAGGTGCTGGAGATGCTTTCCACCTTCCTGAACGAGCTTGGCGTGAAGGGCTGGAAACTGGAGGTGAACTCAGTTGGGTCGTCGACGGATCGGCCTCGTTATGTTGCGGCGCTGCGCGAGGCTTTGTCTCCAGTGAAGGCTCAGATGAGCGTGGACAATCAGCGAAGGGCGGAGACGAATCCGCTGCGCGTGCTGGACAGCAAGGATCCGGAAGACCAGGAGATTATCGACGGGCTGCCGAAGATCGCGGACTTTCTGGATGATGCGAGTAGAGAACACTTTGCCCAGGTACTCGCGGCGCTCGATGCCTGCGGCGTTGCTTATACGGTGAATCCTCGGCTCGTGCGCGGGCTGGATTACTACACACGGACTACCTTCGAGTTCACGGTTCCTGATGGAAGCGGATTGGGAACGCAGAACGCTCTGCTTGGCGGCGGACGATACGACGGATTGTCGGAGATGCTTGGAGGTCCGAAGGCGCCTGGAATCGGGTTCGCGATTGGTGAGGATCGGTTGATCCTGACGTTGCAGGCGCAGGCAGAAGCTGCGACGGAGCCGAAGCTCGACGCGTTTGTTGCTCCGATGGGAATCGCGCAGAATGCGGCGGCGCTTGTGTTGGCGAAGGATCTGCGTGCTGCTGGACTTGCGATCGAGGTTGGAGATGGAAGCTTCCGGCTGAAGAAGTCGTTTGAGGCCGCGGATAAGCTGGCTCGACGCATGGTGATTCTGGGGGAGGATGAGATTGCGTCGGGTATTCTGACGGTTAAAGACTTTAGTGCGGGCGAACAGACGAAGGTGCCTCGAGCTAGCCTGGCGAATTTTCTGCGAGGTTGATTTTTTATTCTGCGACAAGAGATCAGAGAGTGAATGGGACCATGCTGGATTTTTTAGGGAGTTTGCAGCGGACGCATATGTGTGGCCAGCTTCGCGCGGAGCAGGATGGGCAGCCGGTGGTCCTGATGGGCTGGGTGAACCGGCGGCGCGATCATGGCAACCTGATCTTTCTCGACGTGCGCGACCGGACCGGCGTTACGCAGGTCGTGCTCGACAAAGAGGTCTCCGACGAGGCACATGCGAAGGCTGAGGCTGCGCGCTCGGAGTACGTGGTTGCGGTGAAAGGCAACGTGCGGCGGCGCGGCGCGGGTCTCGATAACCCGAATATGCCGACGGGGCAGATTGAGGTTGTCGCCAGCGAGTTGCTGCTGCTGAACGAGGCGAAGACTCCTCCGTTTTCTCCGGCCGAAGAGGCGATCGCGAATGAGGAGGTGCGGCTGAAGTATCGCTACCTCGACCTGCGGCGTCCGCAGATGCAGTACAACTTCGAGCTTCGCAGCAAGGTTGCGATGGCGATCCGGAATTACCTTGTCGAGCAGGGATTTCTTGAGATTGAGACTCCTTTCATGACGCGGTCGACCCCTGAGGGAGCTCGAGATTATCTGGTACCGAGCCGGGTGCATGCGGGCAGTTTTTATGCGCTGCCGCAATCGCCGCAGATCTTCAAGCAGATTCTGATGATCTCGGGCTTTGATCGCTACTTTCAGATTGCGCGGTGCTTCCGTGATGAGGACCTGCGCGCGGACCGGCAGCCGGAGTTTACTCAGATCGATCTGGAGATGACCTTTCCTCGGCAGGAGACGGTGTTTCGTGTGGTTGAAGGGTTTCTATCGGCGGCGTTCGCGACGGCTGGAATTCAACTGAGACCTCCTTTCGTGCAGATGACTTACGATGAGGCGATCCGGCGCTACGGCATCGACAAGCCCGACATGCGCCTGCCTGCACTGACAGATCTCTCCGGCGAACTTACGCCCGAACTGCGCGAGCAGTTGAAGGTTGAGCAGAAGCTCCCCGTGCTTGGCTTCGTGATTCCCAAGGCCGGAGGCCTCAGCGGCACGCAACGCCGCGCTCTCGTCGAAGAGATTCGGACGAACTTCGGCGACTGCGGTCTGGATTCGCTCGACCTGGCGCGTCTGAAGACGAACCAGGCCTTTGCGCCGCTGGCAGATTCGATTGAGGCGAGGCTTGCGGCTGAGCCGACGCTCGAAGCCGGAGTCACGCCCGAAGATCTCGTCATCGTCGTCACCCCGAAGCTTGGCGCGCCCGAAAGGTGGAACTACGATCCCCAGTGGATATACAAGCGGGTTGGTGCGCTACGGCTGGAGTTGGCGAAGAAGTATGCTGACAAACACAAGCTCTTCGAACAGACGGGCACTGCGGCGGATTTCAAATTTGTGTGGGTCACCGACTTTCCGATGTATGAGTGGGACGAGGAGACGAAGACCTGGAACGCTGCGCACCATCCTTTCACTTCGCCGCATGAGGAAGACATCAAGGCTGGGCGGCTTACCAGCGATAAGGGTGCGGTGCGTGCTCTCGCGTACGACATCGTGCTGAACGGAACGGAGCTTGGTTCGGGCTCCATTCGTATTCACCGGAAGGATGTGCAGGCTGAGATCTTCCGGTCGCTGGGCATGTCGGATGCGGAGGCGAAGGAGCGGTTTGGGTTCTTCCTCGATGCGCTCGAGTACGGCACGCCGCCGCATGGCGGGATCGCGCTGGGGTTGGATCGGATTGTGATGATTCTGGCTGGTGCATCGAGTCTCCGTGAGGTGATTGCGTTTCCGAAGACGGCGAAGGCGATCGACCTGATGGTCGATGCGCCTACGCCGGTGAGTGAACAGCAGTTGCGGGAGCTGCATCTGCGAATAAGGTAGCGGGGCCACGCTTGTTCGCGCGGAAGAAAAGGCCCGGGGCTAAAGCCCTCCTATTGGGACGGCATTTTTCGTGGGGCTAAAGCCCCACGCTTAATCCCAAGAACATCTGATTTCCAGGTTTAGTCTCTCGAAACATCTGGCTCCGGACTTAATCTCGAGGACATTTGGCTCTGTTCCTTGTTCCACTTCCTTTACATCAAGATGAAGTTTGTTTCATTCGCCGTCGTCGTGTTCCTCCTCTTCGTCGTCGTGGTCGAATCCTTTCCAGACAAACTTTGTTTCGGGGTCGTCGGTGATTTCGTAGACGGCTCCGGGCTCTGCGTGGTCTAGGCCTTCTGCTGAGGGTTCGATGTTGAACGCACACTCTATATCCGATTATGGACGGCAAAATAGGGTTGATTCGACAGCGTGACATTCAGGGGCGGGTAAAAAGTGGCGCTTGTCTGACTACGAAGCTCAAAGTAGTACTGCAGTGGAAACGGCGACTGCGTGTACGCACCAGGAATCGTAGAGGCGAACACCTGGGCGCTGCGCTCCATCGGCTTCGAAAGCCAACGTTCCGCCTGAGTCACATGGCGATACCAAAGAAACGCTTCAGTGATTGGTTCGTTGACCTCCAACTTGAGCGTAAGGTCGCCGCCTGGATGGAAGGCCTGTGCGGGGGTGTGGCTCGCTGTAAAGCGGGCGCGCGGACGCGGAGTAGCAATGAGCCCAGCCACATTGATCCCTATATTCGCCACATTCGCAGTAGCGAAATACTGTTCGAGCGCAGCAACATCCTTCTCAATCTTCGGAACGCGGTCCATCCAGTGGCCCCGACGATTTGGTGTAGAACCATAACTGACATCGTTAACGTAGACCGCCTTCGCCTCCACCGACATCGCTCTCCATGACTCGAGTGCGCTGCGATAGAACTTTAGGCTTTCGGCCGCAATCTGCTTATCGCCTGTCTTCTGAAACAACGAATAGCAGAGCGCGGCTCGAAACAACGAAGCGAAGTAGCGTCCGAGCCCATTGAGGATGAGGATGTCTTCTTCGGCCCGTCGAAATGCCGGGGATGACATACGCCCCGCGGTAGACTTCTTCGCTTTGGTGAGGGCACTTGATGATTGCGTGACCATCTCATCGATCCACTGCGCGACCTCGAGAGGGTGATAGTGAGGATCAATCGCGTTGCTGACGAGTATCTGCGCATAGCTGTCTATTGAGACAAATAACTGTGGGTCCAGCGGGCTGAAGGCGCTTACGTTGTGCGGCACCGGCGAATCACCGTAGAGGGGCTTTCCGACGACCGGCAGGATCGATGTAGGCGTATACATTTCAACCCACAAAGAGTGGTTCGACGCCGAAGGCAACCATGCTGTGGTCACCAACGGCAGGATGCGGCTTGAGTTGGCAAGAGCTATCTCAAGATGTTCGGCTGCGTCTCCATATGTTTTCTTCAGATAACGCCGGTAGGCTTCCGGTGCTGTGTCCGGATTGTAAAGATGGCGGCCCCACAGGAAGTAAGTTACGCCGAACTTACTGGTGTCGAGATTCGAGGAGCCGAGTTGTTGATTCGCGTATGCATTCCGACCGCCAGGGTGGCCTGAACCTTCACGGCCCTTGAAGGTGAGTGGCTCCAAGATCTCCATACCGGCGGCGCCGCAGAAGTTCGCCGCCCGGCCGTAGCCTGAGGCGAGGGCTGCATCTCCCCACAACAAATGGTGTTGTGTGCCAGGCCAGACGCGGTAAAGCAGTTCAATACCGTTCCCCTGTTGATAGAAGTCGCCGTATCCGTAGCGCGTAAAGTTTCTCGCTCCGTTGGAGACTGCGAAGGTACCTGTCACATTCTCGCGTGGGTGTTCGGTGGCGCGAATGTCTGCCTGGTGATAGCCAATACCAAGATGCTCCGCCCAGAACTTCGCGCCGGCCGTCAAACGCATGCCGGTCTTATGTCCGAGATCGATCATCTGTTGGTCGAGGCCCTTGGCGTGCATATCGATCTCGATAGAACGGCCCGCGCTACGAAACGCTTCGAAGAGAGTCTCCCAGAAGAGGTAACTTTCTTCAGGAATGCCGCTTTCGCCGTGAATGCGAAGAGTGACGCCTTTGATCTCAGGACACAGCTTCAGTAACTCGGCGAGAGCGTCACGGCAATAAGAAGCATGGGTTTCGGGCGTGAGGCCGAGAATGTGATGATTGGAGTTTGGGCTCGCCGTCCATTCATAAGCGTGCGTCCAGATTGCGAGTTGAAAATCGAGCCCGCGGCGATCGGTTTCAGCTGCGATGAACTGCAACATCGCGAGATTCTTCTCGCGCTCGCCCAAAGGAAGCGGCGGATCGACCCGCACATCAGGATACGACGTGAGCTTCACGAGGTAGGGGTAGGGAAAGTGCAGATAATCGCCAGTGACCCCTGTAGGGAAGTCATAACCTATCCCTAACGTGAAGGTGAAGCGGTTGAAGCGTGCAAAAGCGAGCGAATCGAGGTAGTGCGTCCAGAAATCACGGTCATAGAACCAAGACTTGTCCTCAATCTCTGAGCAGAATGCTCGGGCGACGCTACGGATACGGTTCGGCGTGGTTTCGACAACTGGCGCTTGAAGCGCCAAGGTAGCGAACCAATCATCGGTCGCCCGAACGCGATCCGTGAGTTCCAGAAGACCGTAGGTAAGACCGCGTGCGTCGATTCCACTCACGAGGGTTCGATTTTCGCGACCTGGAATGAGCGCGATCATCTCCGGCTTACGTTCTACCGGTAATGAAAAACCTGTTGTTAGCGCGTTTGCTAAAGGAGCAATGACAATGGTTGCAGCAGCCTTGCCGCTCCCTTTTGTGACTACGTCTTTGTCTTTGAGCGAAGATCTTAACTGATCGATGGCCCAAGTTACGCTGGATGTCTTTGTGAGTTCTTCAGCGGGGTCGATCTTGATCTCTACATAATCATTGAGGCGCATTGCCGCTTGTGCACTCTTGCCAATGGAGGTCGCCGCCGCAAGCTGCAGAAATCTTCTACGAGTAGTTTCTAGATTCACCTAAGCGACCTCATCGCAACGACTAATGGCCTGTAATCGTGTGCGATAAAGGTATCGTATACGGACGCGAAAAGTTTATATCCGCCGTGCATCGCCATGTCGCATGACTTTGCCGCTGCCTTGCAACAAGCCGGCCGATCCAGCAGCGCTGCGCCGCTTCGCTAATCCATCTAGCGCGGCTTAGTTCATCCAGCGTTTGTCGTTGGGGTTCTTGCGGAGTTCGTCGGGGTCTACGTAGCGGCCGTCTTTGTCGAAGTGGACCTCGCGGTTTTGCTTGCGCATGTAGACCTCGAACTTGCGGGCGGCGCGGCGGCGCTTCCAGCGGTAGTAGCCGTTGCGGAGGCCGAAGTAGCGCTCGCTGAATCCGAAGGCGAGGCCGCGGCGGGGGGCGAATTTTACGTAGAGGAATCCGCAGAGCCCGCCGGAGAGCTGGAGGAGGGCGTTGAAGGCGTCGGCTTGTTTGAGCAGCATGGCGATGGCGATGAGGATGTAGATGGCCACCATGTATTTGGCCTTGATGCGGACGAGGAACCAGAGGAGAAATTCCTGGTCGCCGAAGATCATGGCGATGGCGATGAGGAGGCCGAAGATGCCGGACCAGCAGCCGGCGGTGGCGACCTCGGGGCGCAGGCCGAAGATGTGAGTGAACGAGATGGCGGAGGCGAGGATGGCGCCGCCGATGACGGAGGAGAAGTAGAGTTCGGCGAGCCAACGGGAGCCGAAGGAGGGCTCGAGGAGTGAGCCGGTGAACCAGAGGGTGAGCATGCCGAAGAGGATGGCGAGGATACCCTGCTCAAGGAAGGAGTAGGTGAAGAGCTGCCAGATTTCGCCGTGGGCGACGGCGAGGGGCTCAAGCACGAGGTGGCCGAGGAGCAGCTCGGCCAGGTGAGGAGTGAGCCAGCGCAGGAGGAGGATGGCGAAGAAGGTGGCGACGTTCGCGAGGATGAGCTTGCGGGTGACGCCGGAGAAGGCGGGGAGGCTGAGCGAGATGGGGCCGGAGCGGGGCATGACTGTTCTTATTCCATCATAGTGGCTGGGGCGGGTGGGTGGGTGTGGTGGCGGTGGCTTTGCGGTCTTGTCTTTGTGTTTGGACGTGAAAAGTGACGGCGGAGACTCGGCGGAAAAGAAAGAGCGGTTCGCGCGTGGCGCGAATACCCCACCTTTTCCACCCCACCAGCAAAGCTGGCGGGGGTTCCGGTTTTCGATGAAACCGAAGGATGGGCGATCCGGCACTGTCTGCAACGACAACAGCAGATTCCTCCGCTGCGCTGCGGAATGACAACAAAAAAACAGGCAACGGCACTAAAAAAAACAGGCGACGACACTACAAGGAACGGGCAACGACACAAGACAGATGGTGCGCAGGCGAAACGGTGTGTTGGGTTATTGGGGAGTTGGGGCAGTGGTTCCGGGGACCGGCCGGGTGCGGGGTGGGGGGATGGGGTAGACGGCGGCGCTGCGGTGGCCGGCGGCATCGACCGAACGGACGCCGAAGATGACGTTGTCCTTGGAGATGGGGATCGCGATGGTGGTGACGTCGCCGGCGGAGATGAAGCTGGTCCAGTTGGGCTGGTCGGTGTCGCGATAGACGACCTCGAAGGTGGCGCCGGCGGGGAACCCTGCGGGTTTTTCCCAGCGCAGCGTGGTGCGGGTGTCGTAGGGGGGATTGAGGACGGTGACCTTTTGCGGCTGGCCGGGCGCGGAGGCGAGAGTGCCTAGTGTGGCGGAGTTGAGGCGGGCGACGTTGGCGATGTAGTTGAAGTCGTCGTATTTGATGTCGTCTGCGAATTCGATGCCGTTTTCGGTGCGTGGGGTCTGGTGCTGGTGGTTGAAGTTTTCCAGCCACTCGGTGAAGCGGACGGCGGCGAAGCCCTCGTTGGCGAAGCTGGTGTGGTCGCCGCCGCGGCCGAAGCGGTCTCGGCGGAAGATCATGACAGGGTGGAAGGCGGGGATCATTCGCATCGCCATGTTGTGGGGCTGGCCGGCGGGTGTACCGGCGGAGAGGCGCTGTGAGGTGGGGTGGAAGTAGGTGAGGTCGATGTCGACGATGGCGCGTGCGAGTTCGCGGGCGGGTGAGTCGTTTTCTGCGCCGATGGTCTGGATCTCATGGAGCTGATCGAGGGTGGCGGGGCCGGGGACACCTTCGGAGAAGACGCGGACGGCGGATTTATCTGCGCCCACTGCGCCGGGTGTGGTGTCGCCGCCGACGATGTCGTTGTTGAGGACGGCTTCGAGGTCCCACTTTTCAGATTTGGCTAGCTGTGCGAAGTGACGGCTGCCGTTGAGGCCTTGTTCTTCTCCAGCTACGGTGAGGAAGAGGATGGTGCTGGGGAATTTTAGTTTGGAGAGAACGCGGGCGGATTCGAGGGAGACGGCGGTGCCGCTGGCGTCGTCGTTGGCGCCGGGGGCGGGGTCGTGGGTGTTGAAGTTGTCGGAGTTGCGCGAGTCGTAGTGGCCGGTGACGATGACTTTGCGATTGGCCTGGGCGGGGTCGGTGCCGCGGAGGATGGCATAGACGTTGGTGAGCTTTGTGGGCTTGGTGATGCGCGCTGCGGGGCCGGTTCCGGGGGGCTCGATGAATTCGTCGCGTTTGACTTCGAGGCAACCGCCGCAGGCGTCGGAGTAGCGCTTGAATTCGGATTCGATCCAATCTGCGGCGGCGTTGATGCCGGTGCCGGGCGGGAGATCGGTGTCCATGCTGGAGAGGGTGCTGCGGTTTTTGAAGCTGACGAGCTTGGTGATGATGGCTTTGATGTTATCGGGCGAGACCTGTTGGAGCGCGCCGGCGATGGCGGGGTCGGCTGGGGCGGTGGTGACGGGCTGGCCGACCGGAGAGGATTGTGGCCCATTGGGAGCTGGTTGTTGCGCGTGGAGAAGGCCAGCGGTTAGAAGGGCTGCGCCGACGGTAAGGCGGCTGAAATGAGTGAGGAAGCTGGGGCCGACGGTCACGAGAATGCTCCTTGTATGGAAACCAAAATGCCGTTGCAATCGTATGCTTGACGAATGGGCGGGGAGGCCGCTAAATAAATAGCAGGGTGTCCGCGAATTTGCTGTTCCTATAATCCCATAGGTGAATCCTATAGGTGGGTGAGCGAACTAACCCATGGAGGATGGAGTCATGGCTGTTGTATGTCCCGAGTGCGATAATCCGATCGTTGTTGATGTCGACGAGGTGGAGGAAGGCGAGACGGTTCAGTGCGATGAGTGCGGCATGGACCTGGAGATTGTTTCGGTGGATCCGCTGGAGCTGGCGGCGATCGACGTGGCCGGGTACGACGACGAAGATCTCATGCACACCGAAGAGGAAGAGGATGAGTAACGGCAAAAGATTGAGGGAGATGGCCGTATACTAGAACCTATGAAGCGTATTCCTGTTTCGCTCCGTTCCTTTGTCTGCAAAGTCCTGTTTGCCTGCTGCTCGATGACAGCCTTTTTTGTGGCTGCGCCGGGAGGACCTGTGTTTGCGCAGCAGCGTGGGAATGGACAGCGCGTGGTTCAGGGTAAGGTGGTGGATGCCGGGGGTGCGTCGATCAAAGGCGCGGTGGTGTATCTGAAGGACGGCCGCAGCCTGGCGGTGAAAAGCTACTTCTCCGATAGTGAGGGCGGCTATCGCTTCGGCCAGCTTTCGCCGAACACTGACTATGAGATCTGGGCGGAGAACGATGGCAAGAAGAGCGCGGTGAAGACGATCAGCTCGTTCGACAGCAAGAACCAATTTAATATCAATTTGAAGATCGACAAGTAGTTCGCCGCTTCGTTTAGCGGAAGAAGGCGCTGGATCGGATGATCCAGCGCCTTTGTGCTGCGGCCGTTAGTCAGCTATGCCCGGGTTGGGCGGGTCGATGCCGAGAGCGGTGGCCAGGGCGATGAGGTGGTCCTGCTCCTGCAAGAGGATCTCGCGGATGGATTCGCCGATAGCGTACTCGTCGAGCTCGTCGCATTGCTTGATACGGCGACGATAGTTGCGGATGGTTTCGCGTTCGTTGTCGAGGTCGTAGCGCAGCATGTCCTCAGCTTTTTCGGAGGTTTTGACAGGCTTGGGAGTTACGGTGGGCATTCCGCCGAGGTAGTCGATGTGATTGGCGAGGGCGATGGCGTGGGCGAGCTCTTCGGTGGCGTGGACTTCGAGCTCGCCGGCGATGTTCATGTACTGGGCACCCTTTAGAACCTGCGAGTAGTTGACGTAGGCGATGATGGCCTGGTACTCGCGGGAGAGGTCTTCGTTGAGGAGTTCGATGAGTTTTTCGCGAGTCAGTGCGGTGGTGGGTGCTCCTGCAGTTTTGATGGCCATGTCTTCTCCAATTCTTTGTTTGGGCGGCGGTCTGAGGATTGAGATGCTGGAAGTGAATTTTCGGTGCCTTGGTTTCAGATCTTCAGTTTTTTCGCGGGTGCGGTGGTTGGGTGAGTTTCGGATGCGATCGTAGCTGACGAGTGGATTGCGCGGGACTACGGGTATTGCAGTAGCGAGGAATTGAAATGCAAAGACGAAATACAGGGGTCCTTCCCCATTCGACTTCGCTCAGGTCAGGATGACAACATGCCACTATGACGACATGCCACTATGACGACAACTACCATATGACCGCAAGTGCCATGATGAACGACAATGGCAACGCTTCAAAGATAGATTTCGGTGGGTCCCGTGAGATTCAGCGCTGGAGGGCTGGGTAGTCGGTGTAGCCTTCGGCGCCGTGGGCGTAGAAGGTGGCGGCGTTGGGGCGGTTGAGGGGGCTGCCTTTGGCGAAGCGGGCGGGAAGATCCGGATTTGCGATGAAGAGTTTTCCGAAGGCTACGGCGTCGGCTTTGCCTTCATCGAGGAGTTGCTGGCCGGTGTGCTGGTCGATGGCTTCGTTGGCGACGAAGACTCCACCGAAGATCTCTTTGAGGCATGGGCCGATGCTGTCGAGGCCGGGGTGTTCGCGGGCGGCGATGAAGGCTAGTTTGCGTTTGCCCAGCTCGCGGGCGACGTAGGTGAAGGTGGCCTCGAGGTTGGAGTCGGAGATACCGTGCAGGTCGCCCCGAGGCGCGAGGTGCATGCCGACGCGGGCAGGGCCGAAGACGGAGATGGCGGCATCGGCGCACTCGAGCATGAGGCGGGCGCGGTTTTCGATGGGGCCGCCGTACTCGTCGGTGCGTTGGTTGGAGCCATCCTGGAGGAACTGGTCGAGGAGGTAGCCGTTGGCTCCGTGGAGTTCGACGCCGTCGAATCCGGCTGCGAGGGCGTTTTGTGCGCCGCGGCGGAAGGCTTCGACGATGCCTTTGATCTCTTCGAGGGTGAGGGCGCGCGGGGTGACGAAGGCACGCTGGGGACGGAGGAGGCTCACGGTGCCGCTTGCCGCGATGGCGCTGGGTGCGACGGGGAGTTGGCCGTTGAGGAATTCGGGGTCGGAGATGCGGCCGACGTGCCAGATCTGCGAGTAGATGTGGCCGCCGGCTTTGTGGACGGCTTCGGTAATGGGCTTCCAGGCTTCGGTTTGCTGCTCGGACCAGAGGCCGGGGACGTTAGCGTAACCGACGCCGAGAGGATCGATGGGGGTGCCTTCGGAGATGATTAGGCCGGCGGAGGCGCGCTGGGTGTAGTAGTCGATCATGATGGGGGTGGGGATGTGGTCTGGGGTGCCGCGCAGTCGGGTGAGAGGGGCCATGAAGATTCGGTTGGGGAGGTAGAGATCACCCAGTTGGATGGGGTCGAAGAGGGACGGCATTCTGGCTCCTATAAGTTTCAGGAGTTGGATGTTCGGAGGGATGGGAAGGGTTCGGCGCGCGTTTATCCCTGTGGGGTCGCTCGCGTGGGCGCTCTGCGAGGAGGGTTTGGGTCATTCTCGCAAAAAAATAGGTCGGGCCTTCGGCCCTTGGTTCTCATCCGTGGCGATTACCTGGGGCTTTGCCCCAGGCTAGGACAGGGTGCGCCTTCAGCGCACAACGACGCCGGTGGCGTTGGTGGCTGAGCGAGGGTGGCGATGAGTTGGCGGTGTGGGGAATCAATTGTTTCTTTACTGAACCATCCACAAAAGCTGAGCTACTAACCGCGATTATTTTTGCTGGCCTGAGGTCATGGCTTTCAGGTAGAGGTATTGGAACTGGACGCCAGCGTAATAGGATTCGATGCCGAGGCGCTCGTCTCTGCCGTGAGCGCGTTCGTCGCCTTCTTCGATGGCCATTCCGTTGAAGCCGTAGCTGGGCATGCCGGCGGCTATGGTGTAGATGCTGTCGGAGGCGCCGGTCTCCATCTCGGGGAGGATGGTGAGGCCGGGCCACATGGTGTGGACGGTTTCGCGGAGGGGTTTGAAGACGGCTTCGTTGAGCGGCGGAGGAGGCGCGGCTGCGCGGTCGGAGCCTTTGCCGAGGACTGCTCCGGAGTTGTCGACGTAGTCCACGTTTAGGGTGGGGTCGGCGAAGATGCGGATGAGATCCTGGCGGACTTCTTCCTGGGAGTGGCCGGGTAGGATGCGGCAGTTGACGTTGGCTTGAGCGCGGCCGGGAAGGGCGTTGGGTGCGTGACCGGCGGACATCATGGTGGCGACGCAGGTGGTGCGCATGGTTGCGTTGTAGACGGGGTTGGCGGAGAGACGCTGCATGGCGGCCGGATCGGGAGGGGTTTTGAGGATGGCGCGGATGTCCTTTGCCTGTTGCGGCTCGACGAGCGTGGCGCGGGTGGCGAGTTCGGCGCGGGTGACTTCGTTGAGCTCGAAGGGGAAGGGTGATTTTTCGAGGCGCGAGAGGGCGTTGGCGACGCGGTAGATCGCGTTGTCGGGGGTGGGGAGCGAGCTGTGTCCGCCGGGGTTGGTGGCTGTGACGTGGTAGTCGGCGTAGAGCTTCTCGGTGGCTTCGACGCCGAGGAGGATGGGCTTGCCGTTTTTTGTGGTGAGGCCGCCGGCGTCCGGGTTGAGGACGAACTCGGCCTGGATGAGGTCGGGATGATTTTTGAGGAGCCAGTCGACTCCGTTGGATTTTCCGCCTTCTTCGTCGGCGGTGAGAGCGAGGATGAGGTCGCGGTCGGGCACGTAATTTTCGCGCTTCATGCGGAGGAACGCCATGACCATGGCGGCGTCGGAGTCTTTCATGTCCTGGGTGCCGCGACCGTAGAAGAAGCCGTCCTTTTCGGTGAAGACGAAGGGATCAGTGGTCCAGTCTTCGCGCTTTGCCTCGACGACGTCGGTGTGGCAGATGAGGAGCACGGGTTTGAGGGTGCTTCCGGGGCGGCCGCGAAGGCGCGCTACCAGGTTTCCTTTGCGCGGATTCGGTCCGAGGATGACTACGTCCTCTGCGGGGAAGCCTGCGTCCAGCAGACGCTGGCGCATGGCTTCGGCGACTGCGGTGGTGCTGCCGATGGAGTCGGTGGAGTTGATCTCGATGAGTTGCCTGAAGACATCGTGGGCGAGCTGGCGCGTCGCGGGGTCCATCGCGGTCGACTGGGCTTGAAGGTGCGCTGCGGCTAGTGTTGCCGCGAGGAGACCGATTGTCTTGCTTAGCCTCATGGAGGCTCCTGAATGATAGGGATTGCCCGGCGGGACGCAACCGGGCGCTCCCCTATCGTTGCATAAGTCCGGAGAGACTCGGTCTACTGCGGGTGTGTGGAAGGCGCCGGAGGGGCTGCCGGTGCGGAATTTCCATGCTCCTGAGGCTTCGGGACAAACACTTCGGGGCGCTCCATGCCGCGATGGCAGGTGCCGCAGGTGATGGGGTCGGTCGACTTGCGGTCGCTTAGCTGTGCGAGGTATTTGGTGTTGAGGTCGTCGGTCATTCTGATCATCATGCGTGCCTTGTCCTTGACCGGGTTGGCGTCAGAGGGAAAGTCGTTGCGCCTGGTCTCGGGGTTTCGGGCGTGGCAGAATCCACAGTCGACGCCGAGGTCGCCCTCGTACTGATGCATGACCTTGATTACTTCGTCTCCGGTGATGTCTTTGGGAAGAGCCTTAATGTTGGTTGGATTGGGCCGCGGTCCTCTGGGTGGTCGCGCGGTCTGCGCTGCGGGAGCAGGCGCGGGAGAGTCCTGAGCGAAGGCAATAGGGGCCGATAAAGCAGCTACGCACACTACTACGAGAGAACATCGACGGAATCGAGTCATTCTGGCCATACCTTTTCTATAAGGATGTGAAGTGCCGCAAGGCGATAGACGGGCCTTGAAATCGAATTGTTTCACGGACAGGCTTTAAAGGGGGAAGGACTTGAGCCACTCCCGGAAGGGCGGGCCGAGGTCGTCGCGTTTGAGGGCGAACTCTACGGTGGCTTTGAGGAAGCCGAGTTTGTCGCCGGCGTCGTGACGCTTGCCTTCGTAGTGGAAGCCGTAAACCTTCTCGTACTGGAGCAGGGCTTTGATGCCGTCGGTGAGCTGAAGTTCGCCGCCTGCGCCGGGAGTGATGGTTTCGAGCATGTCGAAGATGCGCGGGGTGAGGATGTAGCGGCCGATGATGGCGTTCTTTGAGGGAGCGTCTTCAAACTTTGGTTTTTCGACCATATTCTTGACTTTGAGCAGGCGCGGGTTTTTGCGGTCAGGGATACAGTCGAGGACACCGTAGGCGGAGATGGCGGGGCCTTCGATGGTCTCGGAGGCGAGGATGGTGGACTGGGTTTCGCTGAAGGCTTCGACCATCTGCTTCATGCAGGGGACGGTGGCGTCGACGATGTCGTCGGGGAGGAGGACGGCGAAGGGCTCGTCGCCGATGAGCTCTTTGGCCTGGAGGACGGCGTGGCCGAGGCCGAGGGGTTCGGCCTGGCGGGTGTAGGTGACGCGAGCGATTTTGGAGACGGAGCGAACGATTTCGAGGAGAGCGGTTTTGTTTTTTGCGAGGAGGTTAGCTTCGAGTTCGGGGCTGCCGTCGAAGTGATCTTCCATGGTGGATTTGCCGCGGCCGGTGATGAGGATGATTTCGTTGCAGCCGGCAGCTACGGCTTCTTCAACTCCGTACTGGATGAGGGGCTTGTCGACGAGGCATAGCATCTCCTTGGGCATGGCCTTGGTGGCGGGGAGGAAACGCGTGCCCAGGCCTGCGGCAGGAAAGACTGCTTTGCGGATTTTTTGAAGAGTCATTGTTCAGCGAGAGCTTTCTTTGGCGTGCAGGATCAATCGTAGCAGGGTGACTTGAACGTAGCTGGTCTACAGGTAAGGATGCCAACGAGATCAGATGGGTTTTACAGCTTTGAGAACCATGCTGTTCCAGACGTACGGTATGCGGCCTGAGCCCGCGAATTCGATGTTGGTGAAGCCGGTTTCCTGAAGCGCCTGGGTCAGCGTTTTTCGCGACCAGAATTTGATATGGCCGTGATCCCAGAGGACGGTGAAGTGCTGGTCCATCTTGCCGGTGAGGGCGAGGAGAAGATTTTTGAGGTAGCCGTGATAGGGCGTGGTGAGAACGATGATGCCGCCGGGCTTCAACAGTTCGTAACAGTTGCGGAGGAAACCGCGGGGGTCGTAGATGTGCTCGATGACTTCGGTGGAGAGAACGACGTCGACGGGGCCGACGGTTGTGAGGAAGTCGGCGTAGAGGGTCTGGCCGTCGGCGAGGAAAAAATTAATATTCGGGAAAGTTTTGCGGGCGATCTCGATTCCGGTGGGCGAGAGGTCGGAGCCGTGGAGCTGCCAGTTTCTATCCTGGAAGAGGGAGAGGAAGGTGCCGTTGCCGCAGCCGGCATCCATGACTACGGCGCCGGGGGGGACGTTCTGCAGAAGACGCGAGACGGAGGGGTAGAGATAGCGATGGCTGTATTCGGCGTTGGCGGCGCTGTAGTTGTACGTGATACCACCCATTCGCTCATCATACCTTCAGCTGGGTGTTTTCTAAATGGAGCCGTAGAGCTCGCAGTGGGTCAATTTGAAGTGAATAACTGCAGTTGCCGAAAACCCGATTTCGCGGGAGCCAAGGTCTTTTGGCATCTGTATCATTCAGCTGAATCGAGAAATCCTATGGACTTTGTGCCCTTCATTCTCGCTTTTGTCTTCGTCAGAGCTATCGCAACTTCGGTCGCCGCTCCTGTAAGCGTTCGGGTGCTTGTTCTGGACGCACTTGATGGCAAACCTCAAGGTAACGTCGTAATTCAGTATTACTGCGACGAGATCCCGCACTCAACAACAACAGAAGTGACGACAGATGCCACGGGCATCGCTGTGGTGCCGTATACGTGCAGGTCCGGGAATAAACTAGCGCTCGCTGCGGTTCCAAAGATCGGCAAGGAGGGTTGCGGCGGCGGGATCGGGGCAACTCTGGATGAGATTCGGTCAACTGGTGTAGTAAGTCACCCTGATTCAGATGGTGGTATCTGGTGCCCCACAAAGATCAGCCGCAAGCTGACTCCGGTTCCCGGGCAAGTCACGTTATTCGTCAAAAAGCCGACTTGGTGGCAAGCTCATGTCGCCGGATGAGTTGTCTACCGGGAGTTGCTTGAGTGGTCATGTGTTATTTCCAGAAAACGGTGTCGGAAACTTCGTTTGCTTGGACTTCAACTGACCCACCACCGCAGAACTGCGGGTTAGAGGACGGCGGAGTCGTCGTGGAGCATGGCTTTGCGGATGATTTT
>DATMPD010000237.1:0-3186 GCA_035567955.1 Edaphobacter sp. | reverse complement strand
CATTGCTGCTGCATCACGAGACGACGCTGCCGGTGACGCGGGGGCGGTTCGACCTGGGGACGTGGCAGCGGGTGTTTTATGCGGAGTTCGACGGGCAGCGATCGAAGCGCGTTATTGTGAAGCTGCTGGGTGTCGCAAAAGGATGATGTCGACGCGGCGGTTCTGGGTGCGGCCGTCTTCGGTGGCGTTGCTGGCGACGGGATGGAATTCGGCGTAGCCGGCGGCGGAGAGGTTGACCGGATTGATGGGCCCGCGTTCGAGGAGCAGGCGAGTGATGGCGGTAGAGCGCGCGGTGGAGAGCTCCCAGTTGCTGGCGAACTGCGCGGTGTGGATGGGAACGTTGTCGGTGTGGCCTTCGATGCGGAGCGGGCCTGCGGGCAGGGTGGTGGCGAGGATCGAGAGCATGGGGATCGATGCGGCGCGGACCTCAGCCGAACCGGAGGGGAAGAAGCCTGCCTCGTGGAGCGAGATGACGAGCCCGTCGGGGGTGATACGCATCGTCATGCCGCCCGGTGGGATGCGGCCGGCGGCGACCTGCCCGGCGAGAAGTCTGGTGAGCCGCGCTTTGGTCTCCTCGAGGGTTTCGGTGCTGGTGGTCGGCAGAGGGAGAGTGAGAGCCGCGGGGGTTGCGTTGGTGATAGCTGCGGCGTTGATGTCGGTCAGTGGCGGGGTCTTTGAGTGGGCGTCGAAGGTGCCAAGCGGGGTGAAGGCGGACTGCATCGCTTCGGCGAGCCTCATCTGCTTCTTCTTGTCGGTCTGGCTGGAGGCGAAGAGGACGACGAAGAACGCGAAGAGGAGGGTGATGAAGTCGGCGTAGGAGACCAGCCAGCGCTCGTGGTTGACGTGTTCGGGATGCTTTTTCCTGCTCATGCGTTAACCTCCGAGTGCCTTGTGGCGGAGTCCGTTGCCGAGGAGTCGAAGAGATAGGTGCGGAGCTTGGTTTCGATCATGCGCGGGTTCATGCCCTCGAGGATGGAGATGACGCCTTCGAGCGCCATCTCTTTGATCATCTGTTCTTCGCGATGGCGGAACTTGAGCTTGCCGGCGGCGGGCAGGCAGATGAGGTTGGCCATGCCGACTCCATAGATGGTGGCGACGAAGGCTACGGCGATGCCGCGGCCGACCTCGTCGATGTTGGAGAGGTTCTTCATGACCTGGATCAGGCCAAGGACAGCGCCAAGGATGCCTACGGTGGGCGAGTAGCCGCCGGCGGCTTCGAAGACTGCTGGGATTTTTTCTTCGATCTCGGATTTATTGTCGAGCTCGAGTTGCATGATCTTGCGGACCTCGCTGGGCTCGGTGCCGTCGACGGCGAGCATAAGGGCTTGTCTAAGAAACGGGTCAGAGATTGAGGGGAGATCTGCGTCGAGCGAGACGATGCCGCTTCTGCGGGCCTTGTTGGCGAAGCTGACGATCTGCGCGAGCGTAGCTTCGCCGTTGGAGCTTTTATGCAGGAACACTTTGAGAATTGCTTTGAGAGCGGCGAGGAAGATGTTCATGGGAAACTGAAGCATGACGGCGCCGAGTGTGCCGCCAAAGACGATCATGGCTGCAGTGGGCTGGGTGATCTGAGCGATGCTTCCGCCTTCGACCATCATGCCGGCGAGAATGCCGAGGATGGCGAGTGCGATTCCACCGATGCTGGCGATATCCATGAGATTCCTCTTCCAAAGGTGAAGTCGATTATTCGCCGGAGGCGCCGGGAGCGTGGTCGCGGACGTGCTCGCCGGCCAGGCAGGCGGATTTGGCGCTGAGGGAGGAGGCCGCCTCGGGCCATGCTTTGCGCAGGACGGCGGCTCGATAGTCGAGGGTGCGTTGCGAAACTTCGTTGCAGGGCTCGAGGACGACGAGCTTTTCCCCGGTGACCAATGTGAGCACCGTGTCGGGTGCGGCCTCGGCGTATTTGATGAGGTCGCAGTTGATGGCGAGAGGGCTGCCGTTGAGGCGTGTCAATTCGATCATGTGCTTGTGTTCCTCCCAGGTCTCTCATCGGCGGGGAAACTATTGTCAATAGGAGACATTGGGTGAGGAGTGGAGGCGACAGAGCAAAGTGGAACAGCTCTAAAGTCGACAAAGCCAGAGCCGATGAGGTGGGGGAACGCGGAGCCTTCCGCATGGTGAATCGGATCTCACGAGCTGCTATGGCAGCGATATGAGTTTGCCGGGCGGTCACTCGGGGCGGCGTCGCGGCAACTCAAACCGAGCAGTACAGGAGCGTTTCCTTATGTCCTTGGGCATTCTTACTAACGTTGCAGCAACCTATGCAGAGAACAATCTCAACCAGACGCAGGGCAGTCTCCAGACTGTTCTCCAACAGCTCTCCTCGGGTTCGCGCATCAACAGCGGCGCGGACGACGCAGCTGGCCTTTCGGTTGCCGACGGGCTTCACGCGAACGTAGCTGCACTGACCCAGTCCGCGCAGAACGCGCAGAACGGCGTTGGTTTGCTGCAGACCGCTGACGGTGCTTTGTCGCAGGTGACAAGCCTCCTGGACCGCGCTACCACGCTGGCGACCGAAGCGTCGAACGGCGGCCTGACGACGGCGCAGTTGACGGCGGCCGATACGGAGTTTCAAAAAATCATCACTCAGATCGGCAACATCGGAGGCAAGACGAACTTCAACAGCATCGGTGTCTTTTCAGCAACTCCGACGAACTTCGTGGTTACCGACGGTACCACCTTGGGAACGACGACGATTGGAACCACGACCGGTGCTTTAAGCTCGACCAGCATTGGCGGGGTCACGTTCGCTCCCGCTACTGACACGCTGACGACCACAGCATTGGCTGGGACCACGCTGACCGATGTCACCAACGCGATCGCCGGCATTTCGGCTCAACGCGGGACCATCGGCGCCGGCATCAACCAGTTGAGCGCTGCGGCGAACGTCGCCAGCTCGGAGAGTGTCAATCTCTCCTCCGCCGAGAGCAGCATTCGTTCGACCAACTACGGTCAGGCCACCAGCGACCTGGCGAAGTTCCAGGTCCTGAGCCAGACCGGTATCAGTGCTCTGGCGCAGGCGAACAGCGTGCAGCAGGAGATTCTGAAGCTGTTGCAGTAAGGCACGGAAGGGCGGCAATCTGGCAGTTTTAGCCGGGTTGCCGCTACTTCGTCTCGGGAAAAATTAGCTTTTCCTCATCGTTCGCAGACCAGGGTTGGCAGGCCGACTGCTTTTAGTTGGTGGAA
>DATMPD010000236.1:0-4267 GCA_035567955.1 Edaphobacter sp. | reverse complement strand
AAGGGGGACTTTGGTCTCTTTGCCGGCGTTGTCGAGGTGGAGGACGAGGTCGTGGGCGAAGGCGGTGGAGAAGACGAGCGGAGCGCCTTCGACGGGAAGGACGATGGAGGGCTTGAGGAGGCAGGTGACGACCTTGGGGTCTGCGGCGCGCAGAGGCGGGGGCACGGCGGCCTGGATGGCGGGCAGGCCGATGACGATGACGGACTTGGGATCGTGGAAGGAGGGCGGGGTGTTGAGGCGGAGGTTGAGGGCTTCGCCGCTGGGGAAGGCGATGGCGGGGATGTACTGATACTTGGCGGTGTGGAGGCCGCTCATGATGCGGACGAGGTCGACGATGGCGCCGACGTAGGCTGAGTAGAGGCCGCCGCCGCCGATGCCGGTGTAGGTGGCCTGGTTGATGAAGTCGGTGCTGGATCCGTTGCTGATGGCTTCAGCGACGGTCTTGCCGTGGCCGTCGTCGAGGAGCGACTGACTGCCGGCCTGGGTGAGGCAGTTGGCCTGGGCGTCAATGGGCTTTTTGAAGCAGTCGCCATTGGGCTTGAGGTTGAGAGTGCGGGCGAGGAAGTCGGAGTGTTCGGCGAGAGCCTTGGGGTCGTCGGGTGGGACAAGGCGGATGTTGGCGAGATAGGTCTCGATGCGGGCCTGTTCGAAGCCGGCCTCGGTGAGGTCCTGCGAGGCGCGGACGAAGACGCCGGGGCGGCCGCGGACGGCGGAGCGGAGAGTCGAGAAGTCTCCGCCGGTTTCGGGCGCGAGGAAGAGGATGACCTGCTGGGCCTCGGCGGGGACGATGATGGTGACGCCCTCTTCGCGGACTTTTTTGTTCCAGGTCTGGATCTCGGTGAACCAGTTGTCGGGGGGCGGGTTGGTGGTGCCGCGGAGGAAGGCGGCTACGAGGAGGTAATGAACCGATTGGGTGGGGGGCAGGTCGGGGTGTAGCCAGATCTTGTCGCCGGGCTGGAGATTGGGAACCTGGGCGACCGGCAGGGTGCGGTTGTTGCGGGTGACGTGGACGTCGATTTTGGGGCCAGTGAGGTCGAAACGCGCCCCGTCGGCGTGGAGGGTGGTGCAGAGGAGGAGGAGGGCAGTGAGAGTTCCGGTGAACCGAAGATCGCGGAGGACTATTGCCATCCTTCCATTTTAGACGGTAGGGGGTGGCTTCGGAGGGTGCGGAAAAAATAGGGTTTGGCGGGGAGATTCCCTCCACTTGCGGCGCGGAGACCCCAGGCCCAAAGAGGGGGCTTAAAAAGTGCGGTTGGAATAGCGCGGTTGGAATAGCGAAAGAACCGGGGCTAAAGCCCTACCTGAGCTATAGATCTTTCGTGGGGCTAAAGCCCCACGCTAATCCGAACGACCAAGGCATCGGTCCGAAACTTTGAAGCCCTGGGCTTCCAGCCGCGCCTTTTCACAGTAATGACGGCATGCTCTTGGGATGGCGTTAAGGGACACTGGTTTGCTACTGCTGTTTTCGGCTGTGGGTGCGGGCTGAGGGATGGTCGCTGGCGATGACGCCGTCGCGGATGGTGACGACGCGGTGGGCGTACTCGGCGATATCAGGCTCGTGGGTGACGACGATGATGGTGTTGCCGTTGGCGTGGAGGTTGTCGAAGAGGGCCATGATCTCGTCGCCGGTTTTTGAGTCGAGGTTTCCGGTGGGCTCGTCGGCGAGGATGATGGAGGGTTTGTTGACGAGGGCGCGGGCGATGGCGACACGCTGGCGCTGGCCTCCGGAGAGCTCGTTGGGCTTGTGCATCATGCGGGAGCCGAGATTGACGGACTCGAGGACGGCCTTGGCGCGAGCGGTGCGCTCGGCGGCGGGGGTGCCGTTGTAGATGAGAGGCAGCTCGACGTTGTGGAGGGAGGTGGCGCGGGCGAGGAGATTGAAGGTCTGGAAGACGAAGCCGATTTCCTTGTTGCGAATGCGGGCGAGCTCGTCGTCGTTGAGCTCGGAGACGTCGTGGCCGTTGAGCCAGTAGCGGCCCTGCGACGGCGAGTCGAGGCAGCCGATGAGGTTCATCAGCGTGGATTTTCCTGAGCCGGAGGGGCCCATGATGGCGACGTACTCGTTGTGGCGGATACGAATGTTGATGCCGCGGAGTGCGTTGACCTGCTGGTCACCCATCTCGTAGGTCTTCCAGAGATTGTCGGTGACGATGACGTCGCCTGGGGTAGGGCCGGCGGCGTTGGTCGTGGTGATCGGGGATTCGACTGCGGTTTCGATGGCCATCCGGTTCTCCGGTCATGTTGCCTGTTTCAGGATAGTACGTTTCGGCCTAATAGATGGTTCCATGAGGGTTAATGAACCAGCTTAGGCAGCGATGAGTCTTGCGATGAGCTTTGAGCTACGTGCTTGGAGCGGCGGTGCTAAGACTTTTCGGTGTCGGTTGTTTCGACGGTGTTGTCTACTTTGACGGCGGTGCCACTCTTAAGGGCGCGCAGGATTCGATAGCGGCCGGTGACGATCTGATCGCCGTCTTTGAGGCCGGTGAGGACTTCGATATCGGTGGCGCCGGTGATTCCGGTGGTTACGGGAACGAAGTGAACGCGCTGCTTTTTGTGGTCCATCTGGAGCACGTAGACTCCCTGGACGAGCTGTGGCCTGGTGGCTGCGCCGGCGGGAGTGGCTGCGCCGGCAGTGGGCGGCTTGCCTCCGTTTGCGGCGAGAATTTTCTCTGCGGCCGGGTCTCGCTGCACCAGCGCCTGGATGGGGATGGTGAGGACGTCGGGCTTGTGCGCGGTGGTGATCTTTGCGGTGGCGGAGAGGCCGGGGCGAAGATCGTCGGAGGCCTTGTCCAGGGTGACGACGACTTTGAAGTCTTTGGCTTCCTCGGTGCCGGTGGTGCTCTGCGTGGTGGAGAGGCCGGTGGTGCGGAGCAGGGCCTGATCGCCGACCTCGGTGACGTGACCCTTGAAGATACGGCCGGGGAGGGCATCGACGGTGACGTCGACGGGCTGGTTGAGGGCGACGTTGACGATGTCGGTCTCGTCGACTTTGACCTCGGCGGTGATGACGGACATGTCGGCGAGGGTCATGATTGTGGATCCGCCGGCGTTCTGGATGCCGACGACGACGGTTTCGCCTTCGCGGACGGGAACGTTGGTCACGAGGCCATCGAAGGGGGCTCGGCTGATGGTCTTGTCGAGGGCGTCGTAGTTAGCGCGCTGGCTGGCGACGGCCTGGTTGGTGTGGCCGCGCTGGGAATCGGTTTGAGCGCGAGCCTGGGCTAGAGCGGCCTGACGCTGGGAGAGGGTCGCGGCGGACATATCGTAGGCAGCTCTTTTTGCGTCGAAGTCCTGCTTGGGGATCAGCTTTTCTTCATAGAGGGCCTGGGCGCGGGTAAAGTCGAGTTTTTTCTGCTCGAGATCGGCCTGACTTTGAAGGATATTTGCCTCAGCGGTCTTTTCCGCGGCGAGAAAGCTGGTGATGTCGGTGTGGGCGGCGGCGATGCTGGCTTCCTGAGCCGCGACAGTGGCCTGGGGCTGGACGCTTTCGACGGTGGCAAGCGTGGCGCCGGCTTTGACGTGTTCGCCCTCTTTGACGTAGAGGTGGGTGATGCGCCCGAAGGCAGTGGCGCCGACGTTAACGTAGGTTAATGGCTTGATCTGGCCGGTGCCGTTGACGATGGAGGTCAGGTCCTGACGGCCGACCTTGCCGGTGGCGACCTTGGTGACGTTGGCTTGTCCATGGAGGATGCTGGCAATGACGATTCCTGCCAGGACCAGGACTATGGCGACGATGACAATAATCTTTTTAGCGCTCATTGCTGCTTTCTAAGACCTCTGCGGGACGGAACCGGAGATGCTGTTGAGGAGTAGAAACCTGTTAAAGAGACAATACGGAGACAACCGTGCTTGCGTTCCGTATTCTTTCCAGAAACTGGACTTAGCTTTCCCCATACGGGATTGGACACGGGGCCTCAAGGTTGCTTATGGACGAGCCCTGGAGTTTCTTTTCGAATACCGATGATGATATCAGAGCGGATACTGCGTCTACCTCTTGTAACAAGGATATAAGCGCACTACAATACAGGTTGGTTACAGGAGTACCACCCCTACTATGACAACTTCACGGCGCTTTGTCTCCGGCACGGCTTTTCTCTTCCTGCTTCTTATGGGGATGCGGGTTATGGCTGCCCAGGAGACGCCGGCCAGTGCGGCGCAGCCCGATGGCGTAACCAAGGGTCCTGTGACGGTGGAGAAGCCGGATCCCTTGAAGCGTCCGTTGAGCGACAAGGAAAAGATAGCCCAACAGAAAGCGCTGAAACAAGAG
>DATMPD010000235.1:0-4707 GCA_035567955.1 Edaphobacter sp. | reverse complement strand
GGCGACGACGGCGAGAAGTACGACGAAGCCAACGCCTTGACACGTCAGGCGCAGGAAAAGATCGCCTCGGCCGAAGGCAAGAGCACCTAACTTCAGCTCCTCATCCAAAAGAAGCCGCCCAACGGGGCGGCCTCGGTTGTCTCTGTGGAAAAAGTTGAAAAAATAGTTAAAGAAAGTGGCATGTTTTTCGTCTCGATAAGACGATCATCCATTCACCACGTTCTACCATGCATTTCACCACGATCTCACCACAAAAACACCACGTTCTGCACGCACTTTTTCCAAAACACCCCTCAAAAACACCAGCAAAAACAACAAAACCCCGGCTCGCGCCAGGGTCTCATTTTTTTCTGAAAACAACTCCAATTAAGACGCTTTTTTTGCTTTCGTGACCGGAGTCTTCTTCGTCTTGGAAGCAGGCGCCTTGTCCGCCGCTGCCTGGGACTCCGGTGCGGCCTCAGCCTGCTGCCGCAGCGCATGAATCACCACGCGCAACATCTCCTCTTCCGGAGCAGGTTTGCCCGTGAAGATCTCGAACTGGCGCGCCCCCTGCTGCACAAACATCTCGATGCCCGTGACGATCGGAATGCCCTTCTGGCGAGCCATACGAAGCAACGGCGTTTCCAGCGGGTTGTAGACCAGATCGAAGACCAGCTTGGTGTTGAGATCCTTGGCCTCAAGCAGCTGCGGCGCCTTGATTCCCGCCATGCCAATCGGCGTCGCGTTGATGATGACATCAAACGCTGTCTTCGCGACCGCGTCTTTCTTGATGGTCTTGGCGCCTGATTGGCGTGCGAGCTTCTGCGCGGTCTCCGACGTACGATTGAGGATGAAGACCTCAGCGCCCTTATCGCGCAGACCGAATACCGCAGCGCGCGCCGCACCACCCGCACCAAGCACGAGTACTTTCGCTCCGCGCAACGACATGCGCTTTTCGAGCGGCCCAGTGATGCCGGCGACGTCGGTATTGAAGCCGTAGAGCTTGCCGTCCTGCGCACGGAGGACAGTATTGCAGGCGCCGATCTTGGCCGAGAGCGGATCCGTCTTCTCGAGGTGCGCCATGATCTCCTGCTTGAGCGGCATGGTGACGCTGATCCCCTGAATGGGAATCTCATCCACCAGCTTGAGCAGATCGGAGAGCTTGTTGGCCTGGAGCGCGAGATAAACGGCGTTGACCGTCTCGCGGCGAAAGGCCGTGTTCATCATGATCGGCGAGAGTGAGCTGCGGATCGGGTTGCCAGCCACACCGTAGACCTTGGTAGCCGCGTCGACCTGCTCGATGCGATAGGTTTCGATGAGAGTGCGGGCCGCGATCTGTCCAGGGCCGGTCTCTTCTCCCACGGTCGCCGCGGCGAAGGTAAAGGCAGATCCGGCGCGCACGCCAAGCACGCGGGAGATGATGCCCGCGTCTCCCATGCAGATGCCGATGATGTTGGAGTGATCCTCCATACGCTCGATGAAGCGCATGAGCGTGACGTTGTCGACCAGGCTCTTGGCAGTCGGCACGATCTTGATGAAGTCAGGCTGGAAGGGCACGATGCGCTTATAGATGCCTTCGAGGTCCTTGGTGGCGGCAAAGTCGTGGTGGCTGATGATGAGGGCGACGCCGGTATCGCGGAGATTCTGAAGCTCCCCTTTCTTCATGGCTTCGACAGACTCGAGCTCCACATCGATGATGTGGAATCCCGCTGCTGCGGCCTTGGAAAGAACCTCGATCTCGGCGGCGACGTTGCCGGAGAACTTACCGCCATTGGCCGTGCGGCGACAGGTAGCGATGCCTGTGGCGGCGGTGTTGTCGGTGAAGAAATGTTTGAACTTCGGCAACGCGAGAAGAGGCTTCTCGAGGTAGTCGAGGCGGAACTCCAGAAAGGGCGTCTCTTTGACGACGGCGCTGGCTTTTTCAAGCATCTCGGCAGCCGTGGAGCCGATGATGGCAACACAGACCTTACCGATACGGGAACGAAGAAATTGCGGGGCTACGCTGGGCACATTCACTCTCATGTCTACAATCGCGGTATCTTACAGACCCGCGAGCAAGGATGCAAATTTTGTTGCAACAAAAGGGGGTTACCGAGCTGCCTGGAACCTAACCCTGTCATTGGATGCGGGAATCTTCTCTAAGGCACCACATGTAGACGCTATAGGTTGCAGGAGGTTACGGGGGCCCGGCGTGATTTGCCGGATAGGAGCTCAAAAAACCTCCGGGGAGGCCGCTGAAAATTGAAGGCCAGTCGAAACCGGCCTCAAGCTGCCACTCCGACGACATTGAGCATCCGGCCCGCAATTCCGTGCTCTGCGCGGTGCGAAAAGTAGCGCAAGCCGCCGCTTTGATTGCGTGCACATGCCGTACACTCCCTCATCATGGCAAGACTGGCCTCCGCTACCCCGGCATCCAGAAGCTGGCGTCGGTTGGCTTCCCAAAGATTCAAGCGAACCCCTCCAGAATCAGTCGGGCGGACTAAGAGCTCCTCGGCGTAACTAAATTGCCGTCCGAACTCCGACCATACCTCCTTCCCGACCGTATAGCAGCATGGCCCGATACTTGGCCCAACCGCGGCCAATAAATCTGTTGCCTGGGAACCATACTCCTCCCGCATCATGGCGATGCCCCGTTCCACGATCCGCGCCACAGTTCCTCTCCATCCAGCGTGAAATGCCGCCACGACCCTCTTCGTCGCGTCGACCACGAGCACAGGGACGCAATCGGCGGTTCCGACTCCCAGCAATACTCCGGGCACGTCCGTGATCAGCCCATCTCCTTCCAATACCGCCTTACCTTCTTCCGTTTGAAGCGTCCCGTCCAGCGCTCCGTCCGCCTTTCTCACCACTCGCACGATGCTGGAGTGAATCTGCCTCACACCGACGAGCACAGAACCGGCGCGTTCACCGCATACGGCGGCCAGGAACCGCGTCCGATTTTCGGCTACCGACGTTGGCTCATCTTCTTTCGTCCAACCAAGATTCAGGGTGGACCCCCCGTAGACCTGTGAGACCCCACCGCCGCGCGTACTAAACCCATGCAGAAGCCATTCGTACCGCTTCCATCCGTCGACCCTCAGAACATCCAATCCGTTCTCTCTGTCGATTTCTTTGTTTTGGATTTCCAAGTCCGTACCTTCTTTCCGCTTCTAAAAACAGAATCGCCTCCACTCGAGGCGATTCCGTTTTTCGATTGCGTCATTTGCTGGATCAATCCATCAGCTTGCCCGTCAGGTAGGTGTACTGCTCGGCCCAGGTCTTTGCCTGTTCTTTTAGGTTGGCTCCGGCGGCATGGCCGCCTTCGACGATTTCATCGTAATAGAAGGGCTTGTGGAACTCCTCCATCTTTGCGGCGAACTTTCGCGCGTGCACGGGCCCTACGCGGTCGTCTTTGGTTGTGGTGAAGATGAGGGGCTCCGGGTACTTGCCGTCGGGCTTCAGCTGGTTGTAGGGGGAAATTGAGGCGAGGAACTTCCGCTCCTCGGGGATGGTGACGGTGCCGTACTCGCCGACCCAGGAAGCTCCAGCGGCGATGTGTTCAAAGCGAAGCATGTCGAGCAGCGGCACCTGGATGACGACGGCGTTCCACATCTCGGGGTGCTGGGTGAATTCGACACCCATGAGGAGGCCGCCGTTTGAGCCGCCAACGATGCCCATGCGGCGCGGCGAGGTGATCTTGCGCGTGAACATGTCGTTGGCGACCGCGGCGAAGTCATCGTAGATGACCTGACGGTGGGTCTTGAGGCCGGCCTCGTGCCATGCAGGGCCGAACTCGCCGCCGCCGCGAATGTTCGAGAGCACGAAGATGCCGCCGCGCTCAAGCCAGAGCTTGCCGACGATGCCAGAGTAGCGCGGCGTCTCAGAGACCTGGAAGCCGCCGTAGGCCGTCATCAGGGTAGGGTTGGAGCCGTTGTACTTGATGTCTTTGCGATGGACGATGAAGTAGGGGACCTTGGCGCCGTCGGTTGAGGTGGCCTGGAGCTGTTCGACGACAAGGTTGGAGGCGTCGAACTGTGGAGGCAGCGTCTTTGCAGGCTTGAGTGCGGTTGTGGCGGCGTCGCCGAGGAGAAGCGAGGACGGTGTGAGGAAGCCTGTGGTCTCGAGGAAGAAGCGATCGTCGGAGGTGTTGACGGTCTCGATGGAGACGCTGAGGTTGTCGGGGATGTCGAGCTTCTTCGACGTCCAGACGTTCTTTGGGCTGCGCGTGTAGACGTAGGCGCGGCCCTGAACGTGGTCGAGCGTCGTGACGATGAGATGATTTTTCGTGACGCCGACTTCCTGGGCAAACTCCTCAGCCGTTGGGGTGAAGATGACCGTGGGTTTGAGATGTGTCGGGTCTTTTTTGACGGCTTCAAGGTCAAGCGCGACGATGGCTCCCTGCGGGAATGTGGCGGGGAGGCCTTCGGGTTTCCAGTCCTCGTTGAGTTCTACGATGATCTGGCCGTCGAGCATGCCGTGAATCTGCGACTTGCCGGGGATGGCGATTTTTCTTGGGCCTTCGGGGGTGTACAGCGAGACTTCACGCTGAAAGAAGTTCACTCCGCGGGTGAGGAGGACGGCGTGGTGGCCCTGGCTGTCGTGCAGAGAGCCTGCCCCGGCGCTTACGTCGGAGGGGGTGCCACGGTAGACCTCTTTGGCCTGGTCGAGGGGTTGGCCGCGTTTCCAGAGCTTGAGGACGAAGGGGTAGCCAGACTGGGTCATGGTGCCCGGGCCCCAGTTGCGGGCTAC
>DATMPD010000234.1:0-3082 GCA_035567955.1 Edaphobacter sp. | reverse complement strand
CCGCCGGAGATGCGGGGACGGGTGAGCGCGGTGAACTGGTTGTTTATCGGGGCTTCGAATGAGTTTGGCGAGTTTGAGAGCGGCGTGACGGCGCAGTGGTGGGGCGCGGTAAAGGCAGTCGTAATCGGCGGGATTGCGTCGATGGTGGTGACAACGGCGGCTGCCGGGCTGTTTCCTCAACTGCGGCGTGCAGATGCTTTAACGGCGGAGTCTTTGAGGGAAGCGGAGAGCGAGTTGAGTGTGGCGGAGCCGGTGAATTAGATTTGCATGGATTGCGGACAAGGAAAGGATCACGATGAACAACGGAGCAAAGGCGGCGATTGGAGCGACGGCGGTCTTAATTCTAGCTGTGGGGGGCCAGTTGATGTGGCTGCATCATGAGCGCAACGCCCCTGTGGCCGTGAAGGCGCCGGAGCGCGAGGTAATCGCTGATGATGACCTGGTCTTCCTGAAGAAGAAACGGCCCGATACTTTGAAAGACGTGAAGGAACTCGATGGCTCGACGATATGGGTGTCGGCGGGGGGCCAGATGGAGTTTTATCCCTATGCAGGGCACGCGGTTCAGTATGGCAAGAGTGTAGGCACGCTGCTGGGAGCGGAGCCGATCGCTGTGAAGGATGCGGTGGAGCAGGTGGCGCCGAAGGCTGCGACGTTCCGGATTCCAGGCGGCGACAAGCAGGTGCTGCTGGTGTTTACGCGGCCAGGATCTCCAGACGCGGCGAAGGAGTATGCCGTGCCGGTGGGGTATCGGCAGGCCGGGCAATATACGTTTTATACCGACGAGATATTTTTCTATGACGATCCGCACGTGCTCTACAAGCACTGGGGGCCGGAGATCTGGAAGGCCGTGGATACGCACGAGGTAATTCTCGGGATGAATGAGCGCCAAGTGGAGTTGTCGCTCGGACAAGTGAGCCAGAGCACGAGCAAGGACTATGGCAATCGGATGGTCATATTTGCGAATATGGGCAAGCCGATGGCGGTGACGTTCGTGAAGAATAAAGTGACGGCGTTTCGGCCGGATCAGGGTTTTTGATATGGAATGAGACCAAGAAAGAGGGAGCCCATTGAGCTCCCTCCTTTCTTTGTGCTCATGTTGGGGAATTAGTGTTTGACCACCGAGATGGTGAGCGTGCTGGGGTATTGCGTTGAGTGATGGATGGCGGTGTGGGCGACGATGCCGGTGGTCTCGTCGTAGTTGTTGCCGCCTGTGTTCAGGTTGCGGTCGAAGCGGGGGAAGTTGGAGCCCGCGACCTCGATGCGGATTCTGTGGCCGGCGTCGAAGTAGTTGCTGGTGTTCATCGGCGTGAGAGTGACTTTGTAAACCTTGTCTTTTTCCATCCACACGATCTTGTCGTCACCGTCGCGGTAGCGCAGGCGTTGGATGGTTTCGTCGAGGTTATAAGCAGTGCCGTCGGGCAGGACGTCGATAACCTTCACGGTGACGTCGGTGTCCTTCACGTCGGAGGAGACGTAGAGAGTTGCAGTGATCGGGCCGCTGACTTCGATCCCCTCCTTCAGAGGCTCGGAGGTGTAGACGAGGATGTCGGGACGCTCCTCCATCTTGCGCTGGTCGAGCGCGCCGCCGTTGCCGGGGATGGTGTTGGCAGCGCAGCAGACGTTGCCGCCGTAGCTCGGTGTGGGGTGCAGGGGGTCGTAGGTGAAGTGGTCGGGCGCATCGGTCTTCAGATCGTACTTCGTCGGCGATTCTGCGAATTGCACGAGCGAGGAAGTTGACGATGGCGCAAGAGTTAGTTTGCCGTCGCCGTGCAGCGTGTTCGCCTGACCCGCGCTCCAGAGATCGAGGGTCACGTTCTTTGCCCCCTCCGGCGGCCACGATTCGGAGTGTTGCCATTTGTTGGAGCCCATGGTGAAGTACTGCACCTTAGGCTGCTTCTCGAGGAAGCCGTTGTCTTCGCCTTTGAGGAAGTGATCGAACCACGCGTAGGTGAGGGCGTCATAGTCGAGCCGCGCATCGCCCATGCTGCGCTCGCCGACGATCGTGTCTTCCTTAGCGCGCTTGTAGCCGCAATGGAGCGTAGGCGCGATGATGGCGTACTGCTCGTTGGCGGCCTCACCTTTAGCGGTTGAACGGACGAAGTTGTAAGCGGCGAGATTTGGCCCGGTGGAGACGTCGTACCAGGTCATAAACCAGAAGCCCGGCACATTGATCGGCATGGTGTCGGACTGCCAGATGCCGCCCTTGCGCCACGCCGGGTCGTTCGGGGTGCGTTCGATCATGGCGCCGCCGGTGGTGTTGGGCATCTTGTCGGAGAAGATGCCTTTCGGGCCGTCGACAGCGGAGATGATGTCCTTCTCCGGTAAGTGCTCGAAGGCCTTCGCCCAGTCGACGGGAGGCATCTGCGGAGCGAGGTCGAACATTTTTGAGGTTTTGATGAGGTCAGCCTGCGAGGTGTTTTTCGGGAACATGGGGCGGACCTGGTTCTGCTCGCCGTAGACCCAGTCGATGAAGAGCATCTGCACGGCGCCGCCGCGATACCAGTTGCCCTGCTCGTTGTAGGGGCCGACCTTGCCTACGCCTGCGCCGAAGCTCTGCGGGATGATGGTGGTCAGGGCCTTGTTGCCGAGCGATGCCGCGGCGAGCTGCCACTCCGCAGTGGAGGAGCAGCCGATGAGGCCGATCTTGCCCGAAGACCAGGGCTGCGCGGCCATCCAGTTGAACTGGTCGTTGGCGTCAGAGAGCGGCGCGCCGAGGATGTCGTAGTTGCCCTCGGAGAAAAAGTGGCCGCGCTCGTTCATTTCAACGAGCACATACCCGCGTTTGACGGCGTCGAGTTCGGTAGACATGTCCCGGTAGCTGCCTAGCTTAACGTCCCAGAAGTTGAAGTTGTAGGGAGTGCGGCTGAAGATGATGGGGTATTTTTTGCTGGTGTCTTTGGGGCGATAGATGTCAGCGGCCATGCGCACGCCGTCCTTCATCGGCACCATGACCTTGCGGTCGATGATGGCGATGTCTTCGAGCTGTTTTTCGATGGACTCGCGCTTTTCGATGAGGGCTTTGGTCTGCTCGGGGGTGAGCTGTTGGCGTGGCCCCTGGGCAAGTGCTGGGATGGTGAGAATG
>DATMPD010000233.1:0-4514 GCA_035567955.1 Edaphobacter sp. | reverse complement strand
TGATGCTGTATCCGCATACCGCGACGGCGGTGCTGAGTGCGCAGAACGCGAATGTGGTGCGACGGAATGCGGCGATGCTGCCGGCTTATAGTTTTCTGCTGGGGTTGATTGCCCTGCTAGGGTATGTGGCGCTGGCGGCGGGTGTGGTGACGAAGGATCCGAACACGGCGGTACCGCTGCTGTTCCTGAAGATGTTTCCGGAGTGGTTTGCGGGGTTCTGCCTGGCGGCGGTGGCGATTGGCGCGCTGGTGCCGGCGGCGATCATGTCGATCGCGGCTTCAAATTTGTTTACGCGGAATCTTTATGGCGCGGTGCTACGGCGGAAAATGTTGCCTGCGGAAGAGTCGCAGATGGCGAAGGTGGTTTCACTGGCGGTGAAGTTTGGTGCGCTGCTGTTTGTGCTGAAGCTACCGGCGACGTATGCGATCGAGATGCAGTTATTGGGTGGCATCTGGATGGGACAGTTGTTTCCCGCAGTGGTGGTTGGCGTCTTTACGCGGTGGTTTCATCCGTGGGCGCTGTTTGCGGGGTGGCTGGCCGGGATGGCTAGCGGAACGGCGATGGCGTTGGCACTGGGACTGAAGAGCTCGGTGTATCCGCTGCATCTGCCCTCGTTTTTAGGCGGGACGTATTCGATGTATGCGGCGGTGCCGGCGTTGGTGCTAAATCTTGCGGTGTCGGTGCTGCTGACCCTGGTCTTTCGTGCGGTCAAGGTGGATGGTGGGAGGGATGTGACCGATGCGGCGGCTTATGTCGGGTAGAGTTTGATGGAGCGACAAAATCGGGCTGCGACGCATCTCAGAACAAGGTAACTTGCCTAAGGCGGATGGATGAGCGAGACACATGAGTTGAAAGAGACAACACGCGGGCGGTCGCTGGCAAAAGGCTTGCTGGCGGGATTAGTTGGTGGGCTGGTGGCGACGGCGGCGAAGACATTGGCCGAGAAACTGTATCCGCCACGGACGCATGGGGAACCGGAACCTCCGGCAGTGCTGGCGGAGAAGGTTGCCGGACATGAACTGGTGGAGACGCAGAAGGAGGTCGCGGTCGAGACGATCCATTGGGGCTTTGGCGCGTTGACCGGGGCGGCATATGGTGCTCTGGCGGAGTACTATCCTGCGGCTACCGCGAAGGAGGGTGCGGGGTTTGGGATGGCGCTGAGTTCTCTGACGCATGGGACGATGCTGCCGGCGATGGGGCTGTCGGCGGAACCGGAAGAGCAGACCGCGCGAGAGCGCACAAGTGAGATGGTCACGCATGTGGTCTATGGGATGGTGACCGAGACGGTGCGGCGGGTGGTGCGGAAGATGCTGGGGTAGCTGAAGATGCTTCAGATAGAAGCGAAGGCTTCAAGCCATGCCTGGTTGGCCCAGAGACGTTCGCCGCCGTTGTAGCGGGTGGCGAAGTCGCTGATGAAGGAGCCGGCATCGTCGTCGATCTGTGAGGCGTAGCCAAGGATCAGTTTGCGCTTACGTTCGACGGCCGATTCGATTTGGTAGATCACGGGGCTGAGAGGTTCGTTGCGTTGTTCGGCGGACTCGCGGAAGGATTCGAGATCGGTGGCGGCGCTGGGGTGAGTGGTGGCGTAGGGGAGGTCCTCGTAGAAGGCCGCGGGGATGGTTGAGGTCAATGGCATCGCGGCTTCGCGGACGGTGAGGTGATCGACGTGTTTGCCCAACGCGGCGGGGAGAACGAGGGCTTCGATGGCTCCGGCTTCGGATTGTTTGGCGAGAGTTTTGCGAATCTTCTCGATAGAGGGATCTGCTGGGTTGACAGGGGTGTCGCTCAACTCTCCGAGAGGGACGCGGAGGCGTATGGGGGCGTCCTTCAGGTTGAGGTCGAGCATGTGAAGATTGCTTTTGAGGCCCTTGGGCAGGGTTTCTGTGATGCGGCGGAGGAAGTGCTCGTCTTCGCGCAGGCGCATGGCGGAGACGTAGGAGAGCTGATCGTTTTCGTGGACGAAGGCCGCGTCGGAGTAGGGGGCGTAGCGAGAGCGAGTGAAGATGTTGAGAATGGTGACGGCGTGGCGCGCGGTGAGCCAGTGGGTGATGGCGATGGACAGCGAAAAGGCTGCGTCGTCGCGGTGCGGGGATAGGATGAGGATCTTCAGGTGGGGCTCCTGGTGGATGATTCTATATGCGAGCGTCCTGCCGGACGGGCCCGCTATGCGCGGCGCGGTCACTTCGTGACTTGTGTACCTTGTCTTGATGAGTGATGTGCATCGGGCCTCGCGTTGCTCGGCTTTGGAGGCCTATTTTGTCGGGATGTGCTCGCGGGTTTTTGGCCAGTTCTCGACGAGGTTGTCGACTACGATGTGGCCGACGCGGTAGGCGTTGTCGAGTGCGGGCAGATAGGCGCTGTATTGCCGGACCTTGGTCTCGGAGAGGCTCTCGGCTGCGGTGACGCCGATGCGCTGCTGATCGAAGTTAGAGGCAGTGCGGAGTACGAGCACGCGGTTAATGTCGAGTTTGTTTGCCTTGGCCAACCAGGTGAGGGACTGCATCGTGCCGGTGTCTTCCATGCCGCAGATGGCGTAAGTGCCGTGGCCGTCGGTCTGGTATTTGACCCAGTCGTGCGCCCACTGGTTTAGCAGCTTGCCGTGCCAGAAGGTGGCGGCGGAGAGATTGTCGCCACGAAGGACGAAGGGCGGGCGATGGGCTGCGGCGTCTTCGTATTGCATGCGGCGCTCTTTGATCTGCGGAGTGTCGGGGAGGGGCGTGTCTTTGGTGAGCGCGAAGGCCCAGTCGACGAGGGCGGTATTGAGGTGGTAGACGTTTCCGTCGTCGCCGAAGCGGGCGGTGCGAGGTTGCTCGTACGGCGTAGACTTGCCAAGGGGGACGTAGCCGGTCTTCCAGTCTTTGGGAATTTCGCGGGCGTCGATCTCGTGGGCGAGGTCGCCGTCGACGATGTAATCGGACCAGACGGCGGAGGCGAGAGAACCCATATGCGGGTCGATGCCGCCGATGCCTGCGACGAGGAAGTAGGCGTGGGTGAGGTCGAAGCGCGGGTCGAGGCCGAGAGCCATGATGGTGGCGGCGGTGCGTGCGGTGCCTACTCCGGTGAGGACGCCGAGGACTCCGGATTTCGGATTGAGATGGAGGTCGTGGTAGCCGGCAGGAAAGGGAAGGACAGTGTCGAGGTGTTCGCGCTCCACCCAGTACTGGTATTCGCCGGGGACGTCGCCGGTGTCTGCGCCGACCTCGAACATGTTGATGACGACTACTTTGATTTCGATAGGCTTCTGAGGCGGCTGCCCGAGTGCGCACGAAAAAGTTGCGAGCAGGAGGAGGGTGAAAAATGGACGCATAGGAAATGGTAGCGTATGGCGCGGGCTGCGGGATTGAGGACGCTCAGAGATAGCTGAGCAACGGGTTGTCGCTGCGTTGCTTCACGGCGCCGTACCAGCGGCAGAGTGGATACATGATGAGCACGACGAACGCCCAGATGAGGTAGACGAGTGGCAGCGTGAGCCCCCATCCCGGAGGTTGGGTTATGGGATAGTGGGCGAGATCGGGTGACTCGAACATCCAGTGGATGTGGCCGTAGCGGGCGTAACAGATAATGACGGCGAGAACGTGAATGAGCGCGAAGTGAAGCAGGTAGTAGAACATTGGTACTTTACCGATGATGAGTGCAGGACGCAGGAACTGCGGCGTGTGGGTATCGACTGACCAGAGCAACAGGAGCGTGGGGCCGAGCGTCATGAGGAGGAAGAGCAGCGATGGCGGATATTTGGTGGTGTTCAGGAAGGAGAGAACGGTGTACGTGGGAGTGTGCTGAGTTGCCCAGCGGGATGGGTCGCCGTAGATGTTGATTGCGCGTAGAACTACGAAGGCGGTGGTGAGGATGATGCCGAGGCGCAGAAGAAAGGTCTGGCGGCGAGCCGGCTCCCAGGCGTAGATCTGGCCGAGACCATAGCCTACAGCGGTGACTCCGATCCAGGGAATTAATGGATAGGCGAGGAAGACGATGTGGCCCCGGGTCGCGAGAATGACGCTGGGAGAGTGAAGGATGGACCAGAGCGGGTTGGCGGATTTGATGGAGTCGAGGAGATTGTGCGCGGCGATCATGACGACGCCAAATGTGATGACGACGGAGGCTGGCAGGTGTACGAGCACTGAAAGCACGATCATCGACCATCCGAGCGCCCACAGGACGGTGATCACGGTCGTGTGGTAGTCGAAGTTGAACTGCACTGCCAGGCAGCGGAAGAGGGCGAGATCCAGAAAGATGAGCCAGAGGCCGCGTGTGAAGAGGAATCGCGACAGTTCTGGCCTGGTTCGTTTGCGCAGTGAGAGAAAGGTGCCGGTGCCCGTGAGAAGGAAAAAGACGGGTGCGCAGATGTTGGTGATCCAGCGCGTGAAGAAGAGAGCGATCGACGCGGTTGCGAGGTTCGTGGGCGAGCCGGGAGCGCCGAAGAAGTCCCGCGTGTGATCGAGCGCCATGATGATCATGATGACGCCGCGAACGACGTCTACTGATTCAAGGCGGGCGCGTTTTACCGTGATGGCTTC
>DATMPD010000232.1:0-3393 GCA_035567955.1 Edaphobacter sp. | reverse complement strand
ATCCTCCCTCGTCCTCTACGACGCCACCGCTGCCCTCTTCGGATACACCGAAGCCCGCCGCCGCCTCAAACTCCACACCCCCTACTTCCTCCGCATGACGATGGAGAACGCCTTCCCCCGCGTCTACTCCACCAACAAGCTTTCGAAGCGCGGCCTCACGCAGATGTACGGCCCCTTCCCCTCCCGCCTCGCCGCCGAGCGTTACTGCGACGCTGTCCTCGATCTCTTCAAGCTCCGCCGCTGCCACGAAGAGCTCGCGCCCTACCCCGAGCATCCAGGCTGCGTCTACGGCGAGATGAACAAGTGCATCGCGCCATGCAAACAAGCCTGCACGCCCGAGCAGTACGCCGTCGAAGCCGCCGCTGTAAAAAAATTCTTCGACACCCGCGGCGAGAGCATGATCATCGCCATCGGCCTCGAACGCGAAGAGGCATCCTCCGGCATGCAGTTCGAAAAGGCCGCCGCCCTCCACGCGCAATGGCAAAAAGTAAAAGCCGTGCAGGCACTCGCCGACTGGATCGTCCGCCCGGTCCCCCAACTGCGCGCGGTGATCGTGCAGGCCGCCGCGCCGGAAGAAGACCACAGGGAGGAAGCAGCGCTCTTCCTGCTCGAAGGCGGCTGCCTCGTAGGCCCCGAGCGCCTCTCCACCCTCGGCGTTCGCGCCGTACGCGAGCAGACCAGCGTCGGCAGCTCTCTCTTCGCCCAGCCGCTGATGCTCCAGGCCGTCCCGCTCGAAGGCGAACCCGTCGCTGACAGCCCAACCAATTCACCGGAAGAACGCGCCGCCCACGCTTTATCCGCACTCGAAGAAAAAGCAGGCAAGCCGAACGATCTCGCCCTCCTGAGCGACCACCTCTCTCTGCTCCGGCGCTGGTACTACCGGCCCGAGAAGCAGCGCATCGGCGAAATCTTCTTTGCGAACGAAGACGGCACCTGGCCTATTCGAAAAATTCTCCGAGGCGCCGCCCGCATGGTCCTTGGCGACCCCAAGCCCATGGCCGACACTAACCGCGAAGGCGCCAAAGCAGCGAAGACTAAAATTCTCCACGAAGGCCGCCCCGACGTCGTAAGAGAAGTGCCTGTGGTGCCGAAGAATCACTAGCGCCCCATCGTCTGGCAAATAAATCCGTAGAACTCGGTGCAATCGAAAGATTCAACCGTCTATCTGGAGACCCCTCAGGGACTACCTTGGCCATGACCCGACACACGGCGCTCAAACTGTTGCTCTCAGCCGCTTCGATCGCCACAGTCGCATTTGCTCAATCTCCATCCATCCCACAATGGCAGAGAGCAGCCGGCGGCACCATGTCGTTCGAGGTCGCTTCTATCAGGCAAAGCAAACTCGGCGCCGAGGTTAGCAACAACGGCGAATTGGATTTTTCGGCCGCCTATCCCCCCACGGGAGGTCTCCTCACAACGACTAGCGACTTGCTCGGTTACATCATCTTTGCCTACAAGATTGTTGACACCAGCCAAATTCCGTCTCTTACGAACCAATTGCCGCAGTGGGCAAAGACGGAGGAGTTCGACATTCAGGCACGTGCGGAAAACCACAACCCGACCAAAGACCAGATGCGCCTGATGATGCAGTCTCTACTTGCGGACCGCTTTAAACTGGCGATTCACACCGAGACCCGGCAACTTCCGGTTTACGCGCTCGTTCTGGACAAGCCTGGAATGCCGGGACCACAACTCCAGCCGCATCCTGACGACGTGCCCTGCGCAGGCGCCAATAAACCTGCGCCAGCAGGTATCGTCTCGGAGCCTCCGTCTTTTTGCGGCGCGGTTCAGGCTTGGGCAGTGAATAACCAGCGTCACGTTCGAATGGTCGATGCGACCATGGGTCAAATTGCAGCCTTCTTCGCCGCAATGGGAGGGGGCCAGGGAGGGATGGACCAACGACCCGTATTAGATCAAACCGGGCTCCCCGGGAGGTTTGATTTCAATATCGAGTTCCTTCCCGAATCAAAGGGTCCTCGTTCACCCAATACAGACGACATACCGGAGGCACCCGGACCGACATTTACCGAGGCGCTCAAGAATCAGCTTGGTCTTAAATTGGTAAAGCAAACAGCTCCCGTGGATACGTTCGTCATCGAACATGTCGAAAGGCCGTCGGAGAACTAACGGCTGCAGCACCTACGCCATGCGCTGATAGACTTGCAGCAGGAGCAGACCGCAAGTGATCGAACTGGCATTCTCCATCCTCGCCTCCGATTTCGCCCATCTGGCCGACGAAGTTGCCGCGGCCGAGCGCGGCGGCGGCACCATCGTCCACGTCGACGTCATGGACGGCCACTTCGTCCCCAACATCACCTTCGGGCCGCCCATGGTCAAGGCCCTCCGCCCCATCACCACGCTCCCCCTCGACTGCCACATGATGGTCGAAAACCCGGACGACTTCATCGAAGCCTTCGCCGAGGCCGGCGCCAACGTGATGAGCGTCCACCAGGAAGTCTGCCGCCACCTCCACCGCACCCTCCAGCAGATCGCACACCACGGAATGCAGCCCGCCGTCGTCATCAACCCTGCAACGCCCGTCGACACCCTCATCGAAGTCCTTCCCATGGTGCATCATGTGCTCGTCATGAGCGTGAACCCCGGCTTCGGCGGCCAGGAGTTTCTCCCCCTCGCTCTCGACAAAATTTCCCTCCTCGCCGAGCTCCGCGAGGAGATGGGCCTCAACTTTCGCATCGAAGTCGACGGCGGCATTGCTCACGATACCGTCGCTCTCGTGGTCGAAGCAGGAGCGGACATGTTAGTGGCCGGGTCGGCGATCTTCGCCCCCGGCAAAACCGAACGAAACGCCAGGGAATTCCTCGAACTGGCGCGAACGGCTTCCCCGGCACAAATCGGACGGGAAGTTTAGAATAAAAGGCACAGCCTGAGCGTCCCCGATTCACCCGGACGCGAGGCGGATGGGATCTATAGCGGATGAACAAGCGTTCCTTTTTTCCAAGTGTTAGGGCCAGTTCGCTGGCTGGCCTCGCGATCGCAAGTCTTATGATCTCTTCCCTGGGTGCAATCGCCCAGGTGACCGGTTCGTCGCAAACCACAACCGACGCCAACGGAAAGCCGCAGGAGACCGTAACCCTCTCTGCTTCTCCGAGCAACAAGAAGGGCGAGAAGGTTGTGCAGTCCAAAGACACCAAGAAGGAGTTGCAGAAGGAGAAGAAGATCCAGCCGGTCGACGCCGGACTTCCCGACAAGGTGCTCTACGACAAGGCCCTCGACGCCACCAAGCGCGGCCACTTCGACGTCGCCCGCCTCGACCTGCAGACTCTCCTCAATACCTATCCCGACTCCCAGTATCAGATGAAGGCCAAGCTCGCGATCGCTGACAGCTGGTACAAGGAGGGCGGCACCGCAGCTCTCACCCAGGCCGAGCAGGAG
>DATMPD010000231.1:0-2509 GCA_035567955.1 Edaphobacter sp. | reverse complement strand
ATTGTGTTCGCAAATGCCGGGGTGGCGAAGTTTGCCGCGTTCGGTACGATCACAGAAGAGCTCTATGACTGGACCTTCGACATCAATGTGAAAGGCCTGCTTTTCACGGTTCAGAAAGCGCTTCCCCTTCTGCCGGACGGCGCTGCGATCATCCTGAATTCATCGATCGTCGCCAGCAAAGGGTTGCCCATCAATAGTGTTTACAGCGCCACCAAAGCCGCCATTCGTTCATTTGCGCGGACATGGACCACGGACTTAAAAGACCGCCGCATTCGGGTGAACGCGGTCAGCCCGGGCTCCATCGACACCCCGGGGATGAGCGGGCTGCTGGCTTCCGCCGCGAGCGGCGAGCAACGCAAGAAAATGATTTCCAGCGTTACTCCGCTCGGCAGGTTCGGCACACCCGATGAGATCGCGAAGGCTGTTGTTTTTCTCGCATCCGACGACGCGAGTTACATTACAGGGACCGAACTGTTTGTGGATGGCGGATTCGCACAAGTATAGGCCCGCTTAACAGAGGTTGTGGTAGACAAGGACAACAGCTAGGGGAATATTGCTTCCGCCCACGTGGCACCGCCGTGAGTGGATCTGTGCGCTCGATCTGGCTTTCGGCGCATGCGGCCAAATCGTAAGCTTGTCAAAACGAAAGGAATTTACTTATGCGGCAGTTGCAACTGATAGCTCACGGCGAACCTTCGGATGTCATCGAACTCAACACGGTCTCCGAACCGGCTCTCGGCCCGGACGAAGTTCTCATCTCGATGGAAGCGGCCCCTCTCAATCCATCGGACTTTCTGTTTGTCCGCGGCATGTACGGCGTCCGGCCCACCTTCCCATCCCCGGTAGGCGCTGAGGGTGTCGGCCGAGTCGCCAAGATCGGATCGAAAGTTGATGTTGCTCTGCGGGGCAAGCGAGTCCTGATTCTTCCCACCTACGAGCAGGGCACCTGGGCAGATGAAGTTGTCGCCGCAGTGCGAAACATCGTGCCAGTGAGCGACAAAGCGGATCCCCTGCAACTCTCGATGATAGGGATTAACCCGGCTACCGCCTATCTCTTGCTGAACCGATATGTTTCCCTGATGCCCGGCGACTGGATCGGTCAAACCGCAGCCAACGCGGCCATGGGGCAGTACATCATTGCGCTCGCGAAGCTTGCAGGAGTCAAGACGCTGAATGTCGTCCGGCGGGAAGAAGCTGCCGGACAGGTGCGGCAGTGGGGAGGTGACCGCGTAGTCCTCCAAGGCGACAACCTGCACAAGGACATTGAGGAGGCTCTCGGCGGGAAGAAACTCAGCCTCGTCCTCGATACGGTGGGTGGAACACCCGTCGGAGAGTTGGCCAAATCGCTTAAACCTGGCGGCTCGGTTGTTGTCTATGGCATGCAAAGTGGGCAGTTCCCTGCTATGCCGCCAAAGGAGCTCATCTACCGTGGTCTTAGTCTCCACGGATTCTGGGTCATCAATTGGATACGCAACGCGCCGCGCACAGAGATCGAGGAGATTTACCAGAAGCTGGGAGACCTCGTAGCTGATGGATCGCTCTCCGCCGCAGTGGAGCAGGTGTACCCGCTCGACCAGTTCAAGGAAGCGTTCAAACAATCCTTGCAATCGAATCGCAGCGGTAAGATCCTGTTCCAGTTTGGGGGCCACTGATGTGGGCGTGATTTCGAAGTAACCAGAGGCAACAACAACGAAGGCGCAGGCAGGCGGCAGGCCTTTACAGGGTGCGCGCCGGCTCGCCGCCAAGCGTGGGGACATGGTGCTGAAGATTGCGGCCTGACTCTCAAAGCATCCTTGCAGTTAGATTCGGCCTGATCTGCCGCCTGATCGCGCGCCACTAATCTTTATCCAGATATTCGCCGGGAACATCATCCTCCGGCACCTCATGCGTGCGAACTTCCCTCTCATCGTGGCTCCCAGCGTCTTCCACGCCCGCCACGACTTCGGCCTCGAACGCGTTTCCTTCCTCGATTAACTCGCCGACACTCTCCGAATCTACAGTCTCAGCGTTGGATAATCCCTGCAAATCTCCCGCTTGCACCGCCGGCCGCGGTGGCATCTTGAAGGCATCTACAGGCTTCACACCTTCCGTCTTCTTGGCAATGGTCTTCTTGCCGATGGCCTTCGTTTTCGCCGCCGCCTTTTTCAAAGCGGGCTTCTTCTTCGGGGCTGCTTTCTTTTTAGCCAGTTTCTTTGTGACCTTCTTCTTGACCGGCTTCCTCTTGCTCGCGACCGTTCTCTTGGGCTTTGTGTGCTTCTTCTTAGTTTTCTTGTTGGCCATACGCGCAGTCTACCACCGACAGATGCGTGCTCACAAAACCGAGCAACACGCATAGCGTAGAGCATCCTGGCCCGTGCACATTAGACCGTAGCCATTTTCAAGGCGACTTCTGCAATCCGGTTCAGCGGAACAACCGTAACCGCCGCCCCGCGGGCAATCGCTTCCTTCGGCATGCCAAACACGACGCAACTGGATTCGTCCTGAGCAATGGTTTGGGCTCCACATTGCC
>DATMPD010000230.1:0-4490 GCA_035567955.1 Edaphobacter sp. | reverse complement strand
CCGCTCCGGATACTTCGTCAAACCTTCCGCAGTTGCCGTGCGCAACCTTTCCATCACTCGCGGCGAAGAGCCAAAGGTGTTTTCGTTGAAATCCAGTCGCAGCGCAGTTCGTCCCGCCAGCGGCGGATGATACTCCGGCATATCCAACACCGCCTTGCGCGGTCTCACTGTCCTCAAATTTGTAGCAGTATCAGTCAAACTCATTGCATCCTCACTTGCACGCTCTTCGCGTGTCCAACCAAACCTTCGGCCTCAGCCAATGCAATCGCATGTGGGGCCATCTGCTTCAGCCCTTGCCGCGTGTACTCCTGCACTGTAATGACCTTCACAAAATCCATCACACTCAACCCTCCACGGATGCGGCCAACCCGTCCCGTAGGCAACACATGATTCGGACCGGAGACATAATCCCCCATCGACTGCGGCGAGTGGTCTCCGACAAACACCGACCCAGCATTGCGAACCCACTTCAGATCGTTAGCCGAATCCACGGTCAGATGTTCGGGCGCCAAACGATTCGTCAACTCCTGCGCCTCGCGAACCGTAGAAGTTACAAAGATGCAACCCTGTGCGCCAAGCGCCTGCTTCGCAATCGCGTTTCCTCTAGCTTGGATCTTTACCTGAGCTGCAACTTCCCTCGCCAAAACCTCGCTGCTCGTAATCAACACCGCGAGTGCCTCAGGATCATGCTCCGCCTGCGCAACCAGATCGGCTGCAATCCCAACCGCATTTCCGCTCTCGCTGGTTACTACAATCTCCGTCGGTCCCGCAGGCATGTCGATCCCGCACTCGCTCGAAGCCAGCACCTTAGCCGCCGTTACATACAGGTTCCCCGGGCCTACAATCTTATCGACTCGCCCAATCGTGGCCGTCCCAAACGCCATCGCCGCGATTGCCTGCGCGCCACCCACCCGATAAAACTCCGTCACCCCGGCGAGCCATGCCGCCGCCATCGTCTCTCTCGCGGGCTTCGGCGAACACACCACAATCCGTTCTACCCCCGCTACCTGAGCAGGAGTCACCGTCATCAGCAACGTCGAAGGCAACGGATACCGTCCCCCCGGCACATAACAACCCACACTGCCGAGCGGTCGAACAATCTGTCCCGTCTTTACTCCTTCGACAGGAGAGATCGTCCATTCCTGCGGCAGCTGCCCCTCAGCGAACGCAAGAATATTTCCCCGCGCCACCATCATTGCCGCCTGCAACGTCGGCGCAGTCGCCTCCCACGCGGCATTCATCTCATCGCGAGAGACCCGCAATGCCTGTCCCTTCTCAAGTCCATCGAACTCAGCTGCATACTTCAGCAACGCTTGATCGCCATTCCTGCGAACCTCGGCAAGAATGCGTCGCACCACCGGCTCCACGCGCGCCGTATTCACAGCCCCGCGCCGCTCCAATGTTTCGATCAGCACATCCGCTGCCGTCTTAGCCCGACCAAAAGTCTTCACCAGCTTCATTTCAAACTCCAAAAAAGCAACCGCAGCGATCGCCGTCAGCTTCCAACCGAAAAGCAACTGCTACAGCACAACCTTACTCAGCGGATACTCAACAATTCCGGTAGCCCCCGCAGCCTTCAGCTTCGGAATCACTTCGCGCACCAGCGCTTCATCCAGAATCGTATTCAGTGCCACCCACTCCGCATCGCTCAACTGCGACACCGTCGGCGAGTTCAGCGCCGGGAGCACGCCGATAACCTTCTGCAGATCAGCCTTCCGCGCATTCAGCATCAAGCCGACTCGCCCCTGGGCCGCAATCGCCGCATTCAACATCAACGAGATGTTGTCGATCTTCTTGCGCTTCCACTCGTCCTTGTACGCGGTCTTATTCGCAATCAACTGCGTCTCACTCTCCATCAGAGTCTCGATAATTCGCAACCGATTCGCCCGCAACGAAGATCCAGTCTCGGTAACCTCCACAATCGCATCCGCCAGCGTAGGCGGCTTCACCTCAGTCGCGCCCCAGCTGAACTCCACCGTCACCGGAATATTTTTTCCGGCAAAATATCGCTTCGTAAACTCGACCAGTTCGGTCGCAATAATCTTTCCCGCCAGATCCTCCGGCTTCTGAAACGGCGAATCCTCCGGCACCGCAAGCACCCACTTCACCTTCTGCCGGCTCTGCTTGGAGTAGGTAAGGCTCGTGACATACTCCACGTCCGTCTGGTTCTCCAGAACCCAGTCATTCCCAGTCAGTCCGGCATCCAGTGCACCATGCTCGACGTATCGCGCCATCTCCTGCGCCCGCACCAGCATGCACTCAATCTCGGCATCGTCGATCGAAGGGAAGTAGCTCCGCCCATTGGCAAAGATCCTCCATCCTGCCCGCTCGAACAGCGCAATCGTCGCATCCTGCAGACTACCCTTCGGAATTCCGAGTTTTAGTTTTTGCGTCTCGCTCACTTCGCCTCTCCTTTGGCGTCCAGGCCAATATTCTTCGTAAAGCAACTCACCGTACCCTCATGGCACACCAGTCCATCGCCTTCAACTTCCACCTTGAACAGCAACGCATCGTTGTCGCAGTCGGTCGAAGCCTCAATCACCCGCAGCCGGTTGCCGCTGGTCTCGCCTTTCATCCATAGCTTCTGCCGCGTCCGGCTCCAGAAAGTGACAAACCCAGTCTCGAGCGTCTTCGCATAGCTCACTTCATTCAAAAAGCCGAGCATCAACATCTCGCCCGTCTTCGCGTCCTGGACGATCCCCGGGACCAGGCCATCCATCTTTGCAAAATCAATCTTAACCGTATCGATCATTCTCATCTCTCCTGGTTTTGCCTTCACGCAAGAAAAAGGCCCGCTCGCGGTATGCGCGTTAGCGGGCCTTTCGAAATCCTGAGTAAGCGCTTGTTACTTCGCTACACCGGACACAGCCGCCAACACGCTCGCCGCGTGATGATGGTGATGCCCGTGGTGGAGGTGCAACAAGCTCATCTCTATTTCAGGGTAGCTTTCAGGCATCGATAAGTCAACTCACCTGTATCCAGCGGCAAATGTCACGCAAAGAGCCAATCGCGAACTTGCTCATTGACGCCTCCCACGCGCTCTCGTACTCTTCCGCAGTAAGGTACCCACACCACAAGGAGACCCTCCGATGTTCACACTTCGCCGCAAGCTACTTGCCGCCGCGCTCCTGCTCGCCGTAACCCCTGTCTTTAGTCCAGCCCAGACAGCCAAGCCAGCAGCGGCCACGGCTGCAGCCGCCGCAGCACCGCTCGACATCAACACCGCCACAGCCGATCAACTCAAGGCCTTCCCCGGCATCGGCGACGCCTACTCCAAGCGCATTATCGACGGCCGTCCCTACACCGCCAAAAACCAGCTCGTCACCCGCGGCATCCTTCCCCAGGCCACCTACAACAAGATCAAGGACCAGATCATCGCCAGCCATCCCAAGAAGTAGCGACCGACAAATTCGCCTTGATTCAGGATTGGCTGCGTAAAGAGGCAGCCAGTCTTCGATGCCCTGCATTCTTCGCCGCACGGCCTCACATCCCTCAGCGCCATGCAGCGCATATCCCCCAATTTAGCCATTGTCACCGTCGATTCCAGTGTCGCCCGCGGCCATTGAATCGTTTAGAGTGGATGCATATTGAGGGTTTCGACTCCAAAGCCCCCCGACGAGCCGACAACCCGGACAATCCCCGCGATTCACTCCGATGCCCGCCAAGTTCTTCCATCCCGACCGTCCCGCCACTCGACTCATCGCTGCCATTGCGATCCTCGGGACTCTAACCGGCTGCCAGGCCATCGTCAGTTCCGCTCCCGAGGCTCATGTCCGGATCATCAACGCGACTCCCGACGCGCCGCGCCTCGATCTCTATCAGGACTCCAACGCTCTCGCCTTCAACCTGGACTTTGGCACCGTCACCTCCTACATCCAACTTCCTCCCGGCGCCTATAACATCACCGCCAACACTGCCGGTACCAGGCAGGTTCTCTCTGCCGCCAAGACCACCTTCACCACCTCCGGTCAGTACACCGTTCTGATCGGAAACACCGCAGCCAGCCTGCAACAATTGACCCTGGCTGACCAAAGCCAGCCTGCGCCCCCCGGCCAGACCGCGCTCCGTTTCATTCATCAGGCCACGCGCGCCGGTGCCGTCGACATCTATCTCGTCCCTGCCGGTCAAAAGGTCAACGCCGTCGCCCCGCTCGTCACTGGCATCGCCTTCGGCGCCAATACCGGCTACGTCAATGTCCCAGTCGGCACCTATAGCCTCGCCATGCTACCTGCCGGAATCCTCGCGGCCGGCACCACCATCGCGACCTACGCCGGACCCCAGGTGACCTACACAGCCGGCGCTGCTCGTACCATCATCCTCATCGATCCGCCGCTCGTTACTGCCCCAGGCATCAAGGTCATCACCGCGAATGATTTCGATCCCCCCGGCACAGTCGACTGATTCGTCGCCGTCGAACTCTCACTCTGGGTGAGCCCGTCGTGTTCTCTCGTGCAGCAAAAGGGCCGCGAGGAATATCCTCAGCGGCCCTT
>DATMPD010000229.1:0-3194 GCA_035567955.1 Edaphobacter sp. | reverse complement strand
AAGGTCGACCGTTCGGCGGCTTATATGGCGCGGTACGTGGCAAAGAATATTGTTGCCGCTGGATTAGCGGACCGTTGCGAGGTGCAGCTTGCCTACGCGATTGGTGTGGCCGAGCCGGTGAGCGTGCTGGTGGATACGTTTGGCACGGGCAAGGTCGATGAGACCAAGCTGGAGGAGCTGGTGCGGAAGAACTTCTCGCTGACGCCGAAGGGCATTATCGAGGGGCTTGATCTGCGCAAGCCGATCTTTAAGGCGACGGCAGCGTATGGTCACTTCGGGCGTAAGGGCGAAACCTTTACGTGGGAGAAGACGGACAAGGCTTCGGCGTTGGCGGAGCAGGCTGGTGTCAAACAGGCTGTTGCCAAGTAGTTCATACGTATAGGTTGGAAAAGAGGGCGGGCCTTCGGGCCTGCCTTTTCTTTTGTTGGTGGGATTTGAGGAAGATGCGGGTAGACTGCTGAAAATCGCCTTAATTGCATCTCAGGTAACACCAGCCCCAGTAGGGAAAGGGTTTTTGATGCTTATTAAGTCTGAATACGATATTCAATTTCATCTTCCGATACCTACGCCGATGGTGGCGATGCTGCATCTGCATCCGTCGCTCGAGCCTTCGGTGTGTTCAGGCAATGAGTTGAAAGTGGAGCATATTGACCGGGATACGAAGACTGAGGTTGCGACTTCGGAGTATCTCGATGTGTTTGGAAACCGCTGCACGCGGTTTACTACACCGGCCGGCGCAATACGGCTGAGCGGGATCAGCGTCGTTGCGAGGGAGGAGTTGGCTGATCCGATCCATGCGTATGCGCAGCAGGCTCCGGTGGAGAATCTGCCGTCGGAGGTGCTGCAGTTTTTGCTGCCCAGCCGGTACTGCGAGGTGGATAAGTTTGTTGCGATCGCGCAGGACCTGTTTGGCTGGATGACGCCGGGATGGACACGAGCTGCGGCGATTCGCGACTGGGTGCACGGGAAGGTGGTGTTCAACTATCAGGCGGCTCGGCCTACCAAGACGGCGATGGATGTCTTTACGGAGCGGGTGGGGGTGTGCCGGGACTATCAGCATCTCGCGATTACACTTTCGCGGTGCCAAAATATTCCGGCGCGGTACGTGACGGGGTATCTGGGGGATATTCGCTGGCCTTATAGCGGTCCGGGGGATTTCAGCGCGTGGTATGAGGTGTTTCTGGATGGGCGCTGGATGACGATGGATGCGCGGCATAATGAACCGCGGATGGGGCGGGTGTTGATGGCCACGGGGCGGGATGCGGCGGATGTGGCGATTACGACGTCGTTTGGGAATGCGATTCTGACGAATTTTTATGTGGATAGCTATGAGGTGCGAGAGGATGGGACTACGGTGCCGAGTCTGCCGGGGTCGGTGGCGCAGGAGGCTGTGGTGACGTCGGCGAACCGAGGCTCGGCTGGTGCGATTCAGGGTTTGGCGTAGAAGGTGTAGGTTGCGGTGTAGGGGACGCGCGTTACGGCGTTGAGGTGCTGGGCATCGCAACCTGCGGTGGGAGCTGCGCCGCCGTGGGTGTCGGAGCGGCGGATGTATTCGACGTGGGTCATGATACCGGAGCCGGAAGGACTGACGGCTTTGAGCTGAAGCCAGGGGATGGATGTGGGCTCAGGGGATGGGCTCTTCTGGAGGACCTCGCCTTTGACTGCGCTGCCATCGTTGGATTTCCAGATGGGACCGGCGCCGTGGGTGCCTATGGGGTTGCCGGATGCGTCGAGGAGTTTGGCTTCGGGCGCTTGAAAGACCCATTGCGGCCCTGCGGCGGATTGCTGGCAAGTGTAGATTTGAACGCCCTTTCCGGTGACGGTGAGGATGGCGTGTTGCGAGGGTGGCGGTTCTGTGGGGTTCTGTGCGGTTGCAGCGGTTGCGAAGAGGGTTGCGCTGAGAGTCAGGAGGACGCGGGTTCGTTGCATGATCGAGCAGTTTACGCCAAAGATGTTTCGCCAGTTTGGAGGAACGAAACGGAGTGTGGCCGATGTGGGTGGCGTGGGAGGATACTGGAATGACGATGACTAGTGCAGTAAAGACAAGCGACGGCGCGATTGTGGTCCCGAGTTATTTTCCTGGGAAGCAGTGGCAGCAGGTGCTGGAGCGGGATGCTCGGGCGGATGGGCAGTTCGTGTATGCGGTGAAGTCTACGAAGATTTACTGCAAGCCGAGTTGCGCGAGCCGGCGGCCTACGCGGAAGCAGGTGAGCTTCTTCCCTTCCCCGGCGCAGGCGGAGGCGGCCGGATATCGGGCGTGCAAGCGATGCGAGCCGGAGCGGACGGAGGCGAAGGCGGATCCTCAGGCTGGGGCCATTGCTGCGGTAACGGAGTATCTGCGGGAGAACGCGGATTCTGAAGGGCGTACGCGACTGGCGGATGTGGCGAAGGCGACCGGTGTGGGGCGGCTGACGATTCTGCGTGGGTTCAAGCGGGTGCTGGGGGTGAGTCCGGGGCAGTATGCGAAGGAGGCTCGGCTGGAGAGGTTCAAGAATAAAGTGCGCGAGCCGAAGAAGGGAAAGGCCCCGATTACCGATGCGATCTATGAGTCGGGGTTTGGGTCGAGCAGCCGGTTGTATGAGAAGAGTTCGGCTGCGCTGGGGATGACGCCGCGTGTGATGCGAGAGGGTGGTGCGGGGCTGTTGATTCGGTATACGACGGCGGCTAGTCCACTGGGACGGATGCTGGTGGCGACGACGGATGTGGGGATCTGCTCGATTGCCTTTGGACGGGACGATAAAGAGTTGGTTGCCGGCCTGCGGGAGAAGTTTTCCAAGGCTCAGCTTGTCGGGGCTAAGGGAAATACTGGATGGCTGGCGGAGGCGGTGGCGTTTGTGGCGAGTCAGTTGGGGGAGCACCCGCTGGCGGCTACGTTTCCGCTGGATGTGAGGGCTACGGCGTTTCAGCAGCGGGTATGGAAGGCGCTGCAGGCGATTCCGAGGGGAGAGACTCGGAGTTATTCGGAGATCGCGCTCCAGCTTGGAGCGCCGACTGCTTCGCGGGCTGTGGCGAGTGCTTGCGGGGCGAATCCGGTGGCGGTGGTGGTGCCTTGTCATCGGGTGGTGGGGAAGGATGGATCGCTGACGGGATACCGGTGGGGCGTGGAGCGGAAGCGGAGGCTGCTGGAGGCGGAGAAAGATGCTGCGCGGTGATACTCTCTCTGGCATGCGCTTTTGAAATTTGCCAGGGGCTTC
>DATMPD010000228.1:0-4361 GCA_035567955.1 Edaphobacter sp. | reverse complement strand
GTGCATGGATTGACGGAACCGTTTGCACTCTCGCAGCAGATGATTTCAAAACATATCGCCTACCTGGTGCGGGCGCGGATTGTAATCAAGACGAAGCGTGGACGAGAGAGTGTGTGCACGCTTAGGCCAGAGGCGATAAAGACAGTCAGCGACTGGGCGATCAGCTATCGCCGATTCTGGGAAGAGAGTTTCGACAAACTGGATGTAGTTGTAAATCAAATGAAGAAAGAGGAGGTCAGAGATGACAGAAAACACGGTTAGCGAAATTGAGCGGATGGTTGTCACAAGAGTTCTTGATGCCCCACGCGAGCTGGTTTGGAAGGCGTGGACAGACCCGAAGTACATCATGCAGTGGTGGGGACCGAAGGGCTTTACCGCGCCCGTTTGTAAGATGGATTTTCGCGTTGGAGGAAAACTTCTCTGCTGCATGAAGGCGCCGGATGGGCAGGAGTGCTGGAATGCGGTTGAATACCACGAGATTGTTCTGCACGAGAAGATCGTTTCCTTGATGTACTTTTCGGACTCGAACGGAAACAAGATTGACCCTGCGCAATTAGGAATCGAACACGAGGCGATAGACGGTGCGTACGACGTGACCATCTTTGAGGATCTCGGAGACGGCCGGACGAAACTCACCTTCATTGGAAATGAACCCATGGAGAGCGCGAAAAATAGCGGTCAAATGGAGGGCTGGAACCAGATACTCGATAAAATCGCGGCAGTTGTTGCAGGGCTAGTGCAGGCGAAATAGGAAGTCTTCTCGTTTGGAAGACGCTTCAATTTGAATGACAACTGCTCGGCGGGTGCCCCGTTCAAGTTAGGCACTGTGCACCCGTCGATATTCCAGAAAGCGGCGGTTCAGCCTGGATGGTCGGCAATACGGAAGCAATTCTGCCAAGTGATAGCAGCAATGCCGGCTACTTCCTCGGTCCTCTTGTGATTCTGGGCGGATCCTACTTCCCGTCCTCAGTCCCCTTAATAAACGTCGCTACATCCGCGTGGAACTGCTTCAGCACACTCTCATTCACATAAACCATGTGCCCGCTCTCATAGTAGTGGTAGCTGATGTTCGTCTGCAGCTTCTGCGGAATCGGCAGGTGATGCATCTCATACATCCCCTCGAAGAACGGTGTAGCGAGATCGTAGTACCCGCCCGCAAGCATCACCTTCATCTTTGGGTTCGACTTCATCGTGAACGCCAGGTCCGGCATTACATTCGTCCCGCCTTCCTGCTGGTTCGCCGCTGGACCGCCCGGAGCCTGGTGCCGCAGATCCCAGGTGAAGTCGGGATCGCTATACGCCCCCGGCTTATAGGTCTGATCCGCGCCATACTTCAGATCGGTCCGCATGTATTGGTTCAGCGCAGCCGTATACGCCGACGAGATCGCATTACTCTGCGGGTCATACTCAGCATCCGCGCTCAACGGATCCAGATCCGGCCCCTTGTACCGGGCATCCAGCCGCCCTGTCGTCGTCTCCTCAGCGAGATCCAGTTGCTTACTGAACGCCCCACCTGATACCCGCAGATTCGCCCGCAGCAAATACGCCACCGGCAACCCCGTATACCCGTGCAGCTTCTCCGCGGCAGCTTGCTTCTTCGCCTCTGGCAGCTCGCTGCCCTGCAGCAACGCGGCCATATAGTCCCCCATCGCATACTGCTCGACCTCGGCCAGAAACGGCTCCAGCGCCGCCGGCTGCGTTGGCAGTTTGTGATGATAAAACGCAGTCGCGGCAAACGTCGGTAGCCCCAACGCATACGCCTGATCGACGCCCGGATTCCACTTCGGCCCATCGATACTGTTATCGAAGCTCAGAATCTGCGACAACAAAACGATCCCGTTCAGATCCACATTCTCGAGCACCGCCGACAGCACCGCACTCCGCGGCGTTCCATAGCTCTCGCCAAACAAGTACTTCGGCGAGTTCCAGCGATCGAACTTCGTCAAAAATCTCCGGATAAACCGGTCGAAGGCATGCGCGTCCTGGTCCACCCCCCAGAACGCCTTTTCCTTATCCTTCCCCAGAATCCGGCTGAACCCGGTCCCCGGTGCATCGATGAACACCACATCGCTCACATCCAGCAGGCTGTAGTCGTTATTGACGATCTTGTACGGCGCACCCTCATCGTGCTGCCCATCCGTCGTCACCACGCGCTTCGGTCCAAACGACCCCATATGCAGCCACATCGTCGAGCTGCCGGGTCCGCCGTTATACAAAAACGTGACTGGCCGCACCGCCCCCGGATTCTTCTTGAAGTACGCCACATAAAACATCCGCGCCGTCGCCGGAGCCTCTTCCGGCTCATCCGGATCAGGCGGCTTGACCCCCGTCCCCGGCAGCATCTTCCCATCCAGCCCCAGCATCGCGTCCTGCGGATCCGTCGACCCCACCGTCAACGTTCCCGCCACAGCCTTATACGCTATGGCCTGCCCACCCACCGTCACCGAACCCTCCGTCGTCGAGTCCCCCGGCAACTCCGCCTCCGGAGCCACCGCCGACGCCTTCACCACCACCTTCTCCTCCTTCTTCTTGTCGGCATCTTTCTTGTCGGCATCCTTCTTATCCTGCGCACCCTGCGCCGACACCGTAGCCAGCATCAACCCACAAGCCAGCGCACGAATCCAACCCCGTCCTAAACCCATTCCACAGCTCCCTTACCGGCAAATTCCATTACCTCCAACTATATCCCGCGCCTCTCTGTAAGAAGCTCCGATACCCACGCCATCTCCCCCGTCTTCCATTCCCGAAAAATCAGCCCCGAACAAAATTAATGCGTACGGCATACAACTCGTGCTACAACATGTACTTCTCAATCGCAGGCCCGAAGTTAGAAGCCTGAAAAAAAAGCCGCCCGAGCTCAAAGAGGCCGAGCGGATTGCAGTACTTTTGTTTTCTCACGGTAGCAAGTATTCCGTTTCTTACGTTTCGCACGAGGCCTTGGAAATGTCCGTCCGTTCGCTCCGCACTCTGTCTGCCCTCTCTCTGTTCCTCCTCTTCAGCACCTTTTCCGCACTCGGCGCAACCCGCCTCGTCATCTCGCAGATGTACGGCGGTGGCGGCAACTCCGGCGCTCCCTTTACTTACGATTTCCTCGAGCTCTTCAATCCCACCGGCACAGCCATTGACATCACTGGCTACTCGATCCAGTACGTCAACGCTACAGGTACGGCCTGGAACGCGGTCGCTCTCCCCAGCGCCACCATTGCCCCGGGACACTACTACCTGATCCAGGCGGCTGCCGGCACGACCGTTACCGGTATCAACCTTCCCGTCACTCCGGACTTCACCACCGGAAACGGCTCCACCGGCAACCCGCTCAACTTCTCCGCCACCGCCGGCAAGATCGCCATCGTCAACAACACGACCTCTCTGACGACAGACTGTCCCATCGGGTCCACTGTCGTCGCCTTCATCGGCTTCGGCTCCACGGCCGACTGCTTCGAAGGCACCGGCCCTGCACCCGCGCCCAGCAACACCACCGCGGACATTCGCATCGACCCCACCGTCGACAATGTCAACAACGCCACTGACTTCATTATCGGAGCGCCCAACCCGCACAACTCCAGCTCCCCCGCACCCGCTCCTCCGGTCGCCGTGGCCATTCATGACATTCAAGGCGCCAAGTCCACCACTGCCGCCGTACTCTCTCCGCTCGTCGGTCAACGGGTCACGACCACCGGTATTGTTACGGCTGTGCTCTCCAATGGATTCTTCATCCAGGCACGCGACGTCGACGCCGACGCAAACCCACTCACCCCGGAAGGCATCGATGTCTTCACGACCGCCGGCCAGGTCCCCGCAGCCGCCGTCCTCGGCAACTACGTTCAGGTCACCGGAACCGTCTCGACCTTTCCGGCTGCCAGCGCAAGCCACACTCCGGCCACGGAACTCACCTCGCCCACCGTCACCCTCATCAGCATGGGCAACGCGCTTCCCACACCCACCACCCTGGACGCGTCGAAGCTCACGCCGTCAGGCGGCCTCTACCAGCTCACCCCGTACGAAGGCATGCGTGTCTCTATCGCATCCATGACGGCCATCTCCGGCACCAACGGCTCCATCACCTCTGCCAACGAGGCAGCCGAAACCGCAACCTCCACCGGCTACTTCTACGCCGTCATCACCGGCACCCCGCGCCCCTTCCGCGAGCCCGGCATCGACATCCGCGACACCCCCATCCCAGGAGCGCCCACCGGCATCGCCCAATTCGACGACAATCCGGAACGCATCCTCGTCGACTCCATCCTCGCCGGAGGGACCTCGCTAGAAATCTCTACCGGAGCCGTCCTCCCCGGCGTCACCGGCGTACTCGACTTCACCTTCTCGAGCGACAGCTTCTACGATCCCAGCCGCCTCATCCT
>DATMPD010000227.1:0-4317 GCA_035567955.1 Edaphobacter sp. | reverse complement strand
ACAAGCTCTACAGGCCCGACTCCCCCAACTCGGTTTCCACCTCGAAACCCCCCGCACCTTCGAACACAACACCCTCTTCGACACCCCCACCCGCGACCTCCGCGCCAAACGCCAGATCCTTCGCCTCCGCGAATACGGCGGAATCCATATCCTGACTCACAAACGCATCGACGACTCCGCTAACTCCGACACCTCCCGCTACAAGATCCGCATCGAAACCGAGACCGCAGTCTCCGACCCGCACGCCGTCGCCGAGATCTTCGCCCAGCTCGGCTACACACCCGCCTTCATCTACGAGAAGTACCGCACCGAGTGGTCCATCTTCGACCCCGCCACCAATACAACGCCCCACCTCGTCATCGACGAGACCCCCATCGGCACCTACGCCGAACTCGAAGGCCCCACCGACTGGATCGACCGCACCCTGGCCGACCTCGACGTAGACCCTGCCACCAGCCTCACTGACAGCTACGGCAAGCTCTTCCTCGATTGGAAACAGCGAACCGGCAGCCCGGCCGAACACCTTACCTTCGCCGAAATCGCCTCTTCCGTCCTCACCTCCCGCTAAAGCCCGCTCCTCCTCTGCCGATACAACCTCTGTAAATGGAGGTTTCCTTGGCAATCCCACTTCGTTCCTCGCGTCCTCTTCTCCTCATTGGAGGCCTCGCAGGCGGCATCGTCCTGTGCGCTGGCGCCGCCTTCGCCGCACCCACCCCGCGAGCGATCGTCTCCCGCGTCTCCCCCGCCTACCCTGAGCTCGCCCGCCGCATGCACGTCAGCGGCAAGGTCGTGCTGCTCGTCACCATTCAGGCCGACGGCAAGGTGTCGGCCACCAAAGTAGAGTCCGGCCACGCTCTGCTTGCACCTGCCGCGCAGGACGCAGTCAGCCGCTGGCGCTTCGCTCCCGGTCCGGAAGCCTCGGAGTCAGAGATTGACGTCAACTTCGCAGACAGCCAGTAACTCCTTAACTCTTCCGCCACCAACATCACCCTGCAGGTAAGGACCATCATGAAACTTGAATCCAAGCTCGGCCTCAGCACCGGCTTCCTCATCGCCGCCATGTTTCTCAGTGCGTACACCGCGCATGTCCGCATGGCAGAGGCCACGCATCTCTCCGACGTCATCACCGCGAACCGTCTTCCGCTCATCATGGGCAGCCGTGATCTCCGCTCCCACTTCACCGACACCATCCGCGCGCTAGAGTCCTACATGCTCTTCGGCATCGACCCGAGTTCCTCGGTCGCCTATCGCAACTCGCGGCGCGAGCAGTTCGAGCAGGCCGAAGCCTCTCTCGTCAAACTTCGTCAGGACAGCGCCCACTTCGATCTCGGCTACGACGCCACACGTCTCGCGGCGCTGGAAGAAGGGCTCGCCGCGCTGAAACCCCTCGAAGAAAAGGTCGAGACTCTGAACGAGTCGAAGACCTCTCAAGGCACCGCACAAGCCTACGACACGCTTCAGAACCAGATCCTTCCGCTCGAGAGGACCCTCTTCAAAAACGTCACAGACCTCGCCCAGTCGCAAATGGCCCAGACTAACGAGGAGTTGGTAAGCCTTCGCCGCGCCAACCACTCCACACTCCTCACCCTGTGGCTTGCGACGATTCTCGGCGCTCTCGTCGGAGGCTCTGTCTCCATTCTGCTCGCTCGCCGCATCACCCGCGCCGTCAGCATGGTCGCTGAACGCGCCAACGCCATCGCCGCAGGCGACCTCACCGGCAGCGCCCTCGACGTGCAGAGTAAGGATCAGATCGGCACTCTCGCCACAGCCATGCAGCAGATGCAGACCAACCTCTCCGGCATCATCGGCACCGTCGTCCAGACCGCAGGCTCTCTCACCGGCAGCGCCGCCTCCATGCGCACCGCAGGCGATCAGATCCATCGCCGCATGGACCAGCAGAGCCAGCAGACCCAGCAGGCCGCCACCGCCATGCAGGAGATGAGTGCATCGATCGCCGAAGTCTCACGCCACACCCAGTCCGCCGCTGAAACCGCACGCGGCGCCGCCGAAACCGCACGCGATGGAGGCGCCATCGTCAAGCAGGTTCTCGGCAGCATGCACTCCATCGCCACCGCCGTCAGCGACACCTCGGCCACCGTCGGCCTCCTCGGCGACGACTCCCGCCGCATCTCGCAGATCGTGACCGTCATCGACGAGATCGCCCGCAAGACCAACCTTCTCGCCCTCAACGCCGCCATCGAGGCCGCACGCGCCGGCGATCAAGGCCGTGGCTTCGCCGTCGTCGCCGGAGAGGTTCGACGTCTTGCCGAATCTACCGCACAGGCCACCGGCGAGATCGCCACCATGATCCAGGGGATTCAGGACCGCACCAAAACAGCCATCGCCAGCATGGAGAGCGGCACAGGAACTGTCGAGCAGGGCGTCATCACCACCACCCAGGCCGGTGAAGCGCTCGAAAAGATCATCGGCATGGCCGAGCGCGTCGACCGCATGATCGCCCAGATCGCCATCGCCGCCTCCCAGCAGACCGTCGCCGCCGATCAATCCAGCGCCAGCCTCGACGCCATCCACTCGCTCAGCCACGAGAACCTCACCGAGATGGCGACCACAGCCGCCGGAATCGAATCGCTCCGCACCACCGCCGTCACCCTCGAGCAGCAGGTCGATCGCTTCAGCCTGAAGTCCGCACCCGACACCCGGCTCATTCACCCATCCTCAAACAATCAACCCCACATCACCCTTCAACCCGCATAACCAAAGCATCCAGCGATCGCACAACAAAGAAGAGGGTCCTGGTTTGAGGACCCTCATCGCGAGGCTTCGTACTTGTTTGTCTACTCCCTACACCCTATTCCCTGCCGTTAGAAGATCTGGAAGTTAACCTCGACATTCAACTCCACCAGCACCGGCTTGCCATTCTCCATCGCAGGTTTGAACTTGTACTGCATCACCGCATCTCTCGCCTTTTCGTCCAGCCCCATGCCGACGCCGCGGATCACACGCACGTGGCTCGGATTTCCGTTGGTATCGACCCACAGATTCACCAACACGTTGCCTGCGACCTTCGCCTTGCGAGCCTCTTCCGAGAACTCCGGCTCAACCGAATAGATCAGCACCGGCGCTGAAACGCCACCGCCAATCCTCCTCGGTCCACCGCCCGTATTCCCGCCTGACCCAGGCCCAAGCCCGGAACCGTTACCAGAACCCAAACCTGTCCCCGACCCGTTGCCCATCGACATTCCCACCAGCGGCGAACTCGCAATGCCGATCTGAGGAATGCTGCTTGCCATCTTCACATCCTGCTGCACCTCAATGGTCGGCTCGATATGAATCTTCGGCTCAACCAACGGAGGTTTATTCGGCGGGACGATCTGCGTATCGGCAAACTTCGGCGGCGTACCCTTGGTCACCGGAGTCGGCCCGCGCTGCCCGCCACCACCGCCCATCTTGTCCAGCTTCGGCGGAGCCTGCGGCGGCACCGCAAGGTCTGTCACCACCATCGCCCTTACCGGCGCGGCGAACTGAACCTTCTTGTGCAGCAAGTAGGCGATCAGCAAAATCAGCAGAGCGTAGATCGCAACAGCGGAGCCAGTCGCCAGGGGGTTCTGCTTGGTCTTCATCCGGTCCACCACCGGAACCGGCTTCGACTCCAACACTAGCGGCGGCAGCTTTACCGGGAAGAACACATCCCGAATGCTGGCCCAAAGAGAAGAAAATACCCCCTCTTCCGTAATAATAAAATCGCTCTCCACCGGCTTCGATTCCAGCTGCAGCGGCTCGTCCTCGCTCTTGCTGAAAGCATCCCGCAGATTCGCGATCAGCGACGTCCACATCGACCCATCGGTCTCTTCATTCAGGTGCGGCGCATCTGCCGGACGTAACGTCGGGGCCTGTCTATCGGGATCGATCCTGGGTGGTGGAGTCAACAATGAATTCGCCATAACCTGCTTCGCCTCGGCAGAGTCAGCCGTCGCCGCGCTCCACCCACTTTAAAAAATCGTGCGCCGCCTGTACTTCTGTCAATACGTTCCCGGTCTTTCGCCGGTTTTTCTTTTTTGGGCGGCAAGCGTTACCTGGCTCCAGGAACATTCTACAAACTTTCACCTCCGAATGCTCATAACTTTGGACGCACCTCCCCTGCGAAGGTCTCCTCCCCCTTTTTGTCCCCCCGCCACACCCCGGCTACAATAAGAATTTGGCCAAACTGCACTTCTGCTATCAGGATACGAGGAACGAATGCCTGAAACACCTCAGGGGAACCCCGAAGATCAAAAACCCGCTCCCAAAGCGTTGAAATCGACGTTGAACCTGCCCGCAACCACCTTCCCCATGAAGGCCAATCTGCCGGAAAACGAG
>DATMPD010000226.1:0-5343 GCA_035567955.1 Edaphobacter sp. | reverse complement strand
TGCGTCGACGAGGACTTTGATGAAGCCTTCGGTTTCGCCCTTTTCGATGGCGCGGGAGACGCGGGTCATGGGGCGGGTGCCGATGAGAGCGGGTTTTCCGGATTGGCGGACTTCGTTTTCGGTTAGGCCGACGCGGCCAAGTGGTGGGTCGGTGTAGAGGGCGTAGGTGAGGATGCGATCGCTGATGCGGCGAGGATCGTTATCGAGGAGGTTGGCGGCTACGACTTCGTAGTCGTTGTAGGCGGTGTGGGTGAAGGCGCCGCGTCCGTTGCAGTCGCCGAGAGCCCAGATGCCGGGGACGTTGGTGCGTAGCTGGTCGTCTACGGTGATGAAGCCGTGCTTGTCGTGGGCTATGCCAGCTCTTTCGAGGCCGAGGTCGTCGGTGTTGGGGCGGCGGCCGACGGCGAGGAGAACGTGGGAGCCGATGCTGTCGGAAGCGTCGTCTTCGCAGTTTACGCCGACGGCTACGTCATCTCCGCGAGACTCGAGGTGGATGCATTCGGCGTTCAGGCGCACGGTGATGCTCTCTTTTTCGAGGAAGGCTTTGATGGATGCGGAGACGTCTTCGTCCTCGCGCGAGACGAGGCGGGAGGATTTTTCGATGATGCTGACTTCGCTGCCGAAGCGGCGGAAGATCTGGGCGAATTCGAGGCCGACATAGCTTCCGCCTACAACGATGAGATGGCGGGGCAGAGTTTCGAGCTCGAGGATGCCGACGTTATCCATCCACGGGACGACGTCGGCACCGGGAAAATCGGGGACGATGGCGCGGCCGCCGACGTTGATGAAGATTTCTTTCGCGGTGAGGAGATCGTCGCCGACGCGGACTTGATTGGGCGATTCGAAGCAGGCGTGGCCGGTGAAGACGGTGCAGTTCTTCATGCCGCGCAGCCAGGTTTCGACGCCGTTGCGGGATTTGAGAACGATCTGGTCTTTGCGTGCCTTGACGGCTTTCATGTCGACCGAGACTGCGCCTGGAGTGGTCACTCCGTAAGCATTGGCGGTGCGTGCTTTTTGTGCGACGTAGGCGCTGGCGACGAGAGCCTTGGTCGGCGTGCAGCCGGTGTTCACGCAGGTGCCGCCGAAGAGCTTGCGTTCGATGAACGCTACGCTGCGGCCGGATTGGGTGAGGCGTCCGGCGAGGGTGGGGCCGGCCTGACCGGCGCCGATGATGATGGAATCGAAGGTGGTGGACATTTTGAGTTGTCCGTTCTCAGTTGTCAGTTGTCAGGCGCCCAGTTCTTAGGGCTCAGTTGTCAGAGCCCGGTGTATCAGTTTATTTACGCCAGGCGTTTTTTGAGGAGGTCGCGGGCGATAGCGTCTAGGACTCCGTTGAGGAAGTGGATCGACTCGGGGGCGGCATAGCGGCGGCCGATCTCGAGGGACTCGTTGATGATGATGGCGGCGGGGGTGTTGGGGTAGCCGATCATCTCGGCTACGGCGGCGCGGATGAGGTTGCGGTCGACGACGGCCATGCGCTCGATGCGCCAGTTCTGAGCGTGCGATTCGATGAGGACATCGATCTCTTGCTGGCGGGTGGTGGCGATGCGATGAAGATCTTCGGTGAAGCCTCGGGTCTCCGGGTCGACGTCGGTTACGGACGCCCAGAAGAGTTGGCGGACCTCTTCGGGGGTTTGCTTGCCGAGGTCGCCCTGAAAGAGCATCTGCATGGCGAGTTCGCGGGATTTGCGGCGGGTGCCCATAGTGAGTTTTCAGTTCTCAGTTATCAGTTGTCAGTTCGTTGGTTGTGAGTTCGTGTTCTTGAGTTTGCGTTGGATGGAGACCATCTCGATGGCGGCGGTGGCGGCTTCGAAGCCTTTGTTGCCGGCTTTGAGGCCGGCGCGATCGAGGGCCTGCTCCAGGGTTTCGCAGGTGAGAACGCCGAAGGCGTGGGGGACGCCGGTCTCCTGTTGGGACTGGCCGATGCCGCGGGCGACTTCGTTGTAGATCGCTTCGTAGTGGGCGGTTTCGCCGCGGAGGAGGCAGCCGAGGGTGATGATGGCGTCGAACTTTTTGGATTCGGCGAGGGTGCGGGCAGCGGAGGGGACCTCCCAGGCGCCGGGGACGCGGACGATTTCGATGTCGTTCTTGGCTGCTCCGCTGCGGTGCAGGGCGTCGAGGGAGCCTTGGAGGAGGCGGTCGGTGATGACGGTGTTCCAGCGGGTGGTGACGATGGCGAAGCGCATGTTGGCGGCGCTGAGGTCGCCTTCGATGGCGGCGGGCTGGTTGTGGAGGGGGTTCTCGGACTGCCAGAAGCCCAGTTTTAATTCCGGGGTGAGCTGGACGGTGAACATGCGGCTGTTCCAGTGGGTGAGCTCGGCGGGCGAGAGGAGAGTGGGGATCTCTTCGGTGCGGTGGTCGGTGAGCAGCCATCTTTCGACGAGGGAGTGTATGTGGTCAAGCTGCGTGACTTCGACGAGGAGAGGAGGCACGGCGGGGGGGCGGCCGGTGACGAATTCCAGATTTCCGAGGGGGGCGAGAAAGGCGGCGCCACGGCCCTGGGTATCCTGCCAACCCTTTCCCTGCTCAAACCCAAGAGCGGAAAAGAGGCTGGTGAGACGGTCGAATTCAGCGCCTGGCGCGCCGGAAGAGGCGACAGCGCTGACAATCGTGATTCCCTTAATCATAGATTCGATTGTATCGTCTGGGAGTACAGAACGATTGCTGCTATAGCTTGCTGGACTGCGCTGCCGAGGGGGAGACCTGTGAACTACGAGACGCTGCTGTGCGAGGTGAAGGATCAGATAGGAAGAGTGACGCTGAACCGGCCGGAGGTGCTGCATGCGCTGAATGCCAAGGTGTTCAATGAGCTGGACCATGCGTTCATGGCCATGACCAACGACGTGGCTGTGCGGGTGATTCTGCTGACCGGAGCGGGCGAGAAGGCGTTCGCGGCGGGAGCGGACATTAACGAAATTGCTCGGCTGGATGTCGCGACGGGAGAGGCGAAGGCCCGGCGAGGGCAGGAGGTCTTTCGGACGATCGAGACCTGTGGGAAGCCGGTGATTGCGGGGATCAACGGGTTTGCGCTGGGTGGAGGGTGTGAGCTGGCGATGGCGTGCACGATTCGGGTGGCGAGCGAGACGGCAAAGCTGGGACAGCCGGAGGTGAAGCTGGGGTTGATTCCGGGATATGGCGGAACACAGCGGCTGCCGCGGCTGGTGGGGCAGTCGATGGCGCTGAAACTGCTGCTGACGGGCGAGATGATTGGTGCGGCGGAGGCGCTGCGCATTGGGCTGGTGGATGAGGTGGTTCCGGCGAACCGGCTGATGGAGCGCTGCGAGGAGCTGGCTAAGACGATGGTGAGTATGGCTCCGCTGGCGATTGCGGGATGCATGGAGGCGGTGCGATGGGGGAGTGAGCTGGGGCTGGCGGCGGCGACGGATGTGGAGGCGGAGATCTTCGGGCGGCTATGCGGGACGGCGGATAAGGCTGAAGGAACGAAAGCGTTTCTGGAGAAACGGGCTCCGGTTTGGGCGGGGCGGTGAGCAAAGCGGGACGTTGCGGAAGACCGGACCATGAGGAAATCGCGTGCCGATCCGCCGGATTTGGGCTTCTGAAGCGGCCGAAGGCTTGATATGCTGGTGTTCGTGCGTAGATATTTTCTTCTGCTCCCCGCCCTGCTGCTCCCTGTCGCTCTAACCGGCTGCACGCGAACTGCTGTGTCCAGTGTTGCCGAAACGAAGGCGATTGCGGCACAGGAGCGGCAGGAGATCAGTCTTGCGCGGCAGCAGATGGAGCTGATTCCGCCGCCTTCGAAGACACGCTACATGGCGGTGAAGAGTTTGACGCTGTGGGAGAATCCATATCTGACGGTGCAGGGCGGGATGGTGACGCTGCATGTGGTGCAGGCGGATGCCAATACCAGCGGGCTGGGTGTGGGTGGGATGCTGCGCCCGGTCGGCGCGCGGCGGCAGGACCTGAACGTGCGGGTGAGCGATCTGCCGGCGGCGTTGAATGCGGTTCCGCAGAACTTCTGGCCCTATGGGCGCGTGGTTGCGGTGGAAGAGGCGCATGAGGTTCCGGTGAGCGCGCGGCCTGAGGTTCGGCGCAATATGGAGACGGTGATTAAGACGCTGAATGACCTGGGTGTGGTGGTGTATGAGTGGAGCGATAGCGGGCGAAGCTGATTTGTAATCGGCTTGTCCTGCCGGACGGGCCCATTGCGCGTGGGGCGGTCACTTCGTGACAGGTATACCTTGCGGTGGCGAGTGAAGTGTACTGGTCCTCCCGTTGGTCGGAATCATCTATCGTCCCGACCAAACGGGAGGACCCCAGAGGATCGTGTTTGCCCAGACCGGTAGACGCGTCACGAAGTGACCGCCCTAACCGGGGTCCCCGCAAACAGGTCTTGGTTTGCGGGGTGGCCAAGCGCAGTGGGCCCGTCAGGCAGGACATGCTGTTATTTTTGTAGCTGACAAATCTTCTGCGCGGGGGAACGGTTGCAACTTCATACAACGGCATTAGTGGTCTTCTGTTTCTTTTTTGCGCTGGTGACGCTGGCTGGATTCTGGGCGGCGAGGTGGCGCAGGCCGAAGGCGGGAATGGGTTCGCTCGAAGAGTGGGGGCTGGCCGGGCGAAGCTTCGGCACGTGGGTGACGTGGTTTTTGATCGGTGGGGATCTTTATACGGCCTATACGGTGATTGCAGTGCCGGCTCTGCTGTATGGAAGCGGAGCGATGGGGTTTTTCGCGGTACCGTATGCGGTGATTACGTATCCCTATATGGTGATGGTGCTGCCGCGGCTGTGGACAGTTTGTCACCGTCACGGTTACGTAACATTCGCGGATTTTGTCGCTGGCCGGTATGGGAACCGCTGGCTGACGATTGCGATTGCGTTGACCGGAGTGCTGGCACTGATGCCGTATATTGCGCTGCAACTGGTGGGGATCCGGGTTGTGATTGGGGCGATGGGGGTGCAGGGCGAATGGCCGCTGGCCGCTGCGTTTGTGATTCTGGCGGCGTATACGTATTCAAGTGGCCTGCGGGCTCCGGCAGTGATTGCGATTGTGAAGGACGTGATGTTGTACGTGATGGTGCTGGCGGCGCTAACCTATATTCCGATCAAGCTGGGCGGGTATGCGCGAGTGTTTGAGACAGCGAATCAGTTGCTGGCGCACCATACTCCGGCGGCTACGATTTATTTGAAGCAGGGACAGTTTCTCGGGTACTCGACGCTGGCGATCGGGTCGGCGGTGGCGTTGATGCTGTATCCGCATACCGCGACGGCGGTGCTGAGTGCGCAGAACGCGAATGTGGTGCGACGGAATGCGGCGATGCTGCCGGCTTATAGTTTTCTGCTGGGGTTGATTGCCCTGCTAGGGTATGTGGCGCTGGCGGCGG
>DATMPD010000225.1:0-14716 GCA_035567955.1 Edaphobacter sp. | reverse complement strand
CATCGCAGTATCCCGATCACGGTGCGTGCAGACGGCGCTCATGACGATGATGTTGTCGCGTTTGCCTTTCAGCGCGATGCCAAGCTTCTCTTCGCTGAGGCCTTTATGAAACTCCCAGGCATTGTCGAAGATGTTGATGCCATGATCGATGGCCTTGGCAACCATGTTGTTCACCTCAGCCTGATCAGCAACGGCGCCGAGATGGAAGCCGCCCATGCCCAGGATCGAACATTCGAGGCCAGTCTTGCCCAGAGGCCGCTTTTTCGCCTGAAAGCTCCCGACATTGGAGTCGTTGTGGGTTTCGCCTGCGGGGGAAATCTTTTCAGCTGGAATCATGGCGGAAACTCCTGCTATCGCGGCACCTTTCAGGAAGCCTCTCCGGCTTACCTCAGGTCCGATCTTGGGGTCATTATCCTTCATAACAGTCCATATCTGGTTACTGTAAGATTGCTGTCCTTGCAACGGGACGATGACATCTCGGAATTGTCGCCCGACCTTTTTCACCCGGGCTTCCGGCTGATACCGATTCACAGGCACTAAACCTGGGGCCATGCGTGGCCCGTATTGGCTGCTTCGTTGATCATGTCCTTGACCTCGGCCTGCGCCGTGTCGAGAGGGTATTCGTGAACCAGGCGGGCTTCGGGGTTATCGAATTTAAGGGAAGCTTTGTATAGCTCGAAACGCCCATCCGCGGCATATGGGCGGCAACGGTCGCGCAGCGTTTGCATCTCAGCAGGGGTCATTGGTACAAAATTTTGTGCGATTTCAAGATTCTGCTCGAGAATGTGCATCGTTTCGGCCCCCGAGATAGTACAAGCGACAGGAAGACTCATGGCGTAGCGCAGCGCTTCCTTGGCAGTAAGGACACCCATCTGCACCGGGTCCCCATGTCCGCTGATTGGCTTCATGCCTAATGGCGCGATCCCACGCTGGTTGAGAACGGGCAGCACCTTCTGCTCGAAGCTCATAAAGTAAGAGGCATCAAAGGCATTCAGCGGCATCTGCACCGAATCGAAGGGAAAGCCGGTGTTGAGCATGGCGAGATGCACATCAGGGTCTTTATGGCCGGTGAAACCGACGAAACGAACTTTGCCCTGTTGCTTCGCTTGGAGCAGCGCCTCTGCAGCGCCACCGGGACGAATGAACAGTTCGGGATCATTCTGAAAGACGACGCCGTGAACCTGCCAGAGGTCGAGGTGGTCGGTTTGAAGACGGCGCAGCGATTGTTCGAGCATCTGCATAGCGAGCGAACCGTCGCGGCCGTGAGTGCAGACCTTCGTCATGACGAAGGCTTTATCGCGCTGACCCTTAAGGCCCAGGCCTAGCCATGACTCGGTTTTGCCGCGATAGTACTCCCAGGCATTGTCGTAAAAAGTGATGCCTCCGTCGAGTGCGCGGCGGACAATCTCAATGGCAGTTTTCTCATCTTTCGCGCCGCCCAGATGATGACCGCCGAGACCCAGTGCGGAGATCCGGACGCCGGTTTTGCCAAACTCTCGAAGTGGGATGGACATTTTGACTCCTTCACAAGGATTGCGAACTATTTTCAGGGATGAGAGTGTCAGTATCGAGGTAGTTGCCCTGTGCTCCATCCTCCACCCAGCGCTTTGATCAGAATCACACTCGCTTCCATACGGCGCCGCATAATATCGATGTCATTTCGTTCATTATTCAAAGCAGCGGTCTGCCATGTGATTACCTGCAAATACGTATCGGCGCCCCCTTCGTAGCGGATCTGTGAGAGGTCCAGTGACTGCTCTGCGGAGTCCGTCGATTCATGCTGTTGCTGAGCTTCGGTCTCCAGAATGCGTAAGGCGGCAAGATTGTCCTCCACCTGTTGGAATGCCGTGAGTGTCGTTTGCCGGTAATTGGCAACGGTGGCATCGTAGTTCGCGGAAGCCATCGTTCGTACAGAGCGGCGACGTCCCGCGTCGAAGAGCGTCTCTGAAAAAGTAGGACCCACAGCCCAGAAGCGGCTCGGCCATGTGAACCAGTTCATCGCGGAAGTTCCCTGCAGGCCCGCGATGGCACTCAAACTAAGCGTGGGATAAAAGGCTGCCTGCGCAATGCCAATCTGCTCATTCGCAGCAGCCATCTGTCTCTCGCTCGACGCAATGTCTGGCCTTCTCTCTAGCAATTCAGAAGGTAAAGTGCCCGGAATGTCCGGCATCTTTGGCGGCTCGAGATTCAGCGGCGTGGGTGGCAAACTGAATTGTGCCGGCGGCACGCCGATTAGAATCGCGATGGCATGTTCGTACTGAGCGCGTGTCACAGAGATGTCTGTCTCAAGAACGCGCGCAGAGTAGAGTTGTGTACGCGCCTGGGTAAGATCCGAGAGCGGCGACGCCCCTCCCTCGAAGCGATCTTTCGTCAGAGTGACGGCATCGGTATAGGCCTTGACCGTATCGCGCAGCAATTGGATCTGCGCGTCAGCACTCCGCAACTCCATGTAGTCAATGGCAAGCTCCGCGTGCAGGCTCAGCCGCGTATTGGCAAGATCAGCGGCACTTGCCTGTGCCTGCTCACGGGCCGCGGTTACCTGCCGGTGGATCCGGCCCCAGAGATCGATTTCGTAGTTTAGCTCCAGCGGCAGAATGAAATTCCCCTCGCCGCCGTTGACTATCGTCGGTGAGAGGTAGGGTTGATGGGCTGAGTCGCGAACGGCCGATATGCTCGGCGCAACGCCAATGGTCGGCGCCTCCGCTGCACGATAGACGCCCACATTGGCATGCGCGGCACGATAATTCGCGTCCGCAATCTTCAGCGTCTGATTAGCTCCGTCCACCTTCGCTTCGAGCGAGTTCAGTTGAGAATCGTCAAACAACTCCCACCAGTTGCCTTTGAGCTGCGCATCGCTCGGCTGAATCACCTTCCAGCCATCCTGATTCTTGAAGGAAGCGGGAGGAGCTTCTTTGTATCCAGGTGCCATGGGAACGGATGGCCGGTTGTAATTAGGACCCACCATACAACCGCTCAGAAGCAGAGCTGCCGCTGTCGCGGCTTGAGCAGCGAGGGCTTGGTTCCGTCTCATTCTGCCGCCCCTGTCTGGCTATTCTTGTTGATCTCAACTCGAGTGCCACTCACCAGCGAATCTGACGGATTCAAGACAACCTGATCCTCAGGAGAGAGACCGGCGGTGACCTCTACCGTGTCTCCATAGTCATGTCCGATGCTGATAGGGACTAGTTGCACACGCCCATCACGGACAACGCCGACACGCAGACCCTCCTGACGAAAGAGCAGTGCGTTCGAAGGAATCGTGGGGGCCTGAGAGGCGGCCGGCAATGGCAGATGCACAAATACATAAGCTCCCGGAAGCAGGAGTGTCTTTGGATTCTCAATGTCCACCTCGACCCTCAATGTGCGCGAGAGCGGATCGATCGCCTCTGAGCTGCGTGCTATGGTCCCCGTAAACCGTTCCTTGGGATAAGCGTCGGTTGAGATGCCAACCTGTCTTACCGAATGCAAAACGCTTTGATAGACCTCAGGCACAGGTACGAAGACACGCAGGCGATCAACGGAGCTGAGATGGAATAGTTCCTGGGGAGTGGTATTCTCCCCGGCCTGAATCAGATCTCCGATGTCGGTATTTCTAGCGGTGATGACGCCATCGAAAGGGGCATAGATTTTCTCGAAGCCCTGCAACTGCTGCAATCGCCGAACATTTGCCTCCTGCGCAGAAAGCGCAGCCCGCCTTGCATTCAAGTCGCCGCTGGCCTGATCGCGCTCCTGAGTGGAAACGGCGTTTTTCAGCAGCAGTTTCTGCCAACGGTCCGCGGTAATCTGAGCCAGCTGAAAGTTTGCCTGCGCTGTTGCCAGATCGGATTGTGCCTGCTCCACCTGCTGATCGAGCTCAGGGGTTTGAATATCGGCGAGTAATTGGCCCTTCTTCACATGGCTGCCGATATCGGCATACCAATGCAGGAGATAGCCGCTGGTTCGCGCGTAGACTGGACTATCGATGAAGCCCTGGACGCTGGCTGGCAATACGACTTCGTAGGACGCAGCCCCCAGAGAGGGATGAACGACATCGACCGATGGGATCGCGGCCGCTCGCGCCTCCTTCGCCAGCGCCGCCTCGGAAACCGATCTGCTGTGAATGCCCCAAAACGTTATGATCGCGACAAGTATTGCAAGACTAAGGATGCAAATCACAGCCACCCGATTGAAACCTCGTTTGGCGAGATTCATCGAGGCCGACTTTTCATCGGGAGTTTCAAGATTCTTCTGTTCATTCGTCGTTTCCATAAAGGGCTCTCCAATCTCAGGCGTGCAGAGGTTGATTGTCGCTCTGCGGTGCGAGCTGTTGCTTGCCGCCTGACTTGCGGCCATGTAACAACGCAAATACAGCCGGCACGAAGACAAGAGTGGCGACCGTGGCGAACATCAATCCGCCGATCACCGCGCGTCCCAATGGCGCATTCTGTTCGCCGCCGTCCCCCAGCCCAAGAGCCATGGGAATCATGCCGATAATCATCGCGAGGGCCGTCATGCATACCGGGCGGAAGCGAGTCTGCCCTGCCTCGATCGCTGCAAGAACGGCGTCCTGATTCTCCGCGTAACGGAGTTTCGCGAATGAGATCATGAGAATACTGTTTGCCGTCGCCACTCCCATGCACATAATCGCCCCCATCAGAGCAGGGACGCTCAACGTCGTGTGCGTATAGAAGAGGAACAGGACGATACCCGCCAGTGCTGCAGGCAATGCAGTGATGATGATGAAGGGGTCAAGCCACGACTGGAAGTTCACCACGATCAGCATGTAGACAAGCACGATGGAGAAGAGCAATCCGCCAATAAGAGAAACGTAGGAGCTGCGCATCGTGTCCACCTGCCCCAGGATTTCGATGGAAGTTCCCCTCGGCAGGTTCTTCTTATAGGCATTCACAATTCGCGCAACATCGCGACTGACTCCTCCCAGGTCCCGGCCCTGCACCGCACCATAGATGTCGACGACGCGGCGCATGTTGTACTCGGAGATGACCGCCATCTCGTCTCCGCGGTGGATCGATGCAACATCAGCCAGGATTTCGGGATTCCTCGCGCCGGATACATTCACTGGAATATTTTGCAGATCCTGAACGGACTGCATTCGGTATTGCGGGGTTTGCGCGACTAACTGATAATTCACGCCGTTCTTCCAGTTCAGAAAGTACATTGGAGTGATCTGGAAGCTACCGCTGAGAGTATTAAGCATGCTCTGGCCCACATCGCGCGCCGCGTACCCGCCCTGCTCGGCTTTTGTGCGGTCAACATCGACGCTATAGGTCGGATAGTCCATGGGCTGTTGCACGCGAAGGTCAACCAGGCCGGGAACCTGGAGCAACTGATTCTTAAGGTCGGCAGCAAGCTTTGCGCTGGTCTCGATGTCATTTCCACGAAACTGAACGTCAATGGGGGCGGGAAGCCCAAAGTTCAGGATCTGGGTTGTGATATCAGCGGGGAGGAAATAAAAGGTTGCACTCGGAAAATTCCGCGGCAGGCTGGCGCGCAAGGCACCCATGTAATTCGCGGTAGGTTGGTGATGCGGCTTGAGCGTCACCATGACATCCGCATCACCGGCCCCGATAATGCCGGAGGTAAGATGCATTGTGTTGAATCCGCTATAGGGCAGGCCGATGTTATCGAGGATGTTGTCGAGTTCGCCGGCGGGAATTGTCTGACGGATGGACTGCTCGACTAAGTCGCACAGCCTTGCGGTCTCCTCAATACGCAGCCCCGTCTTCCCTCGCACATGCAAGATGAAGTTGCCTCCATCTGTACTCGGAAAGAAATCCTGACCCAACCATGGCACCAGCAAAAACGCAGAGAGACAAAGCAGAAGGAAGCCAGGAACAAAAACAAGCCGGTGAAGCACGAGCCTGGTTAGCAGCAGCTGATACCCACTGCGTATGCGCTCAAATCCACGCTCAAACCCGCGCTGAAAACGAGTGAACAGATTTCCTGAAGCGCTATGATCTTTCGCCTTCAGTAAGTAGATTGCCAAAGTCGGAACCAGAGTCCGAGACAGTAAGTAGGAGGCAAGCATCGCAAAGACTACCGCCTCAGCAAGGGGAACAAACAGATAGCGGGCTACACCGCCCAGAAAGAACATTGGAAGGAACACAATACAGATGCAAAGTGTCGAGACCAGGGCCGGCACCGCGATCTGGGCCGCACCTTCCAGAATCGCGTCACGCAGGCTATGCCCCTCTTCGAGAAAGCGCTCGATGTTCTCGATCGTCACCGTAGCGTCGTCCACCAGGATACCGACTGCCAATGCAAGCCCGCCGAGCGTCATGGTGTTGATCGTCTCTCCCAGCAAGCTCAGGATGATCACGGAACTGAGAATCGACAACGGTATCGAAATCGCGATAATGATCGTACTTCGCCAGCTTCCCAGAAACAGCAGGATCATCAGTGCCGTCAGAGCCGCAGCGATAACCGTCTCACGGATCACTCCAGTGACTGCCGACCGAACGAAGACCGACTGGTCCGAAAGCGGCAGCATCCGAAGCTGCGGCGGAACGATACTCGCCACGAACGGCAGCATGGCGCGGACACCCTTGACCACATTGAGAGTGGAGGCATTGCCTGCCTTCAAGATGGACACCAGCACCCCGCGATGCCCATCCTGGCGAACGATGTTGGTCTGCACCTGAAAGCCATCGCTTACGGTGGACACATCGCGCATGTAGATCATCGCACCATCTACCTGCTTGATGGGGATGTTGTTCAGTTCCTCGATGGTGTGCGGAGCAACGTTGTTGCGAATGTCGTATTCACTCTGCCCGATCTTTGCGGTGCCGGAGGGCAGCACCATGCTCTGCGCCGACAGCGCCGCCAACACATCGCTCGGCGCCAGACCCTTCGACTGCATGAGCCTCTGGTCCATGTTGACCATGATCTGACGCTGTTTGCCGCCATACGGAGACGGAACTACAGCACCCGGCACCGTGATCAGTTGCGGGCGAATGAAGTTCAAACTGTAATCATTCAGCTGCTGCTCGTTCAGACCTTTACCCGAGATCCCAAGCTGCAGGATCGGCACACTCGAGGCGCTGAAGTTGATGATCTGAGGTGGCTGCTCCCCCGGCGGAAGTTGCCTGAGAATGAATTGCGAAGCCGCCGTCACTTGTGCGTTCGCCGTATCGAGACTCGCTCCGGGCTGCAAGTAAACCTTGACCACATTCAGGCCGTTGTAGGTGGTGGACTCGATATGCTGAATGTTGTCGACCAACGTCGTGAGAACCTTTTCGTACGGCAGGGTAACCCGGCCCTCGAACTCCTCCGGGTTCAAGCCCGAGTAAGTCCAGGAAATGGCGATCACGGGGATATTGATATTGGGAAAGATATCGACAGGCGTACGAAGGATTACAACCGGACTCAGCAGGAGTATAAGGAGTGCCAGGATGATGAACGTGTAAGGCCGGTCGAGTGCGACTTTGACGATCCACAAGGTATCAGGCTTCCTTTTCTAATAAATTGATGACCCGCCGCGAACTCTGGCGTGTCGCGCAACGGGCTGAGCCCGATCACAGCGACCCAATATCTACACACGTTCACCCTGGGCAAAGATCAGCGGAACCGCGGATTCAACAGCATCGGCGATGGGACACTTCCGTCCTTACAACCGCTTCGCCGGCGCTATTCATGAGGTTCCTTGATTTTCTTTCGCCTCATGTACAGCAGGCGCCGCCTTTGCTAAGTGCAAACGCAGTGCCACTCTCGATGGGTCGGTCAGTCAGTCAGCTGCGCCGGTCAAGTGCTGTTGCTTCCTTATACTTTGGGGCCATCAGCTGGACGACCGAGCACCCCGGCAGGCAGAGGTGTCGACGCCCATGTGTCAGAATTGCGCCAGTTGAGACGACATTTCGACTGGTTCGCGAATTGTGATTTATAGAAGTCCCGCGTTGCGGCGAAGCGAATAAATGAACTCACCGCTCGTTTATGCCTCGCCACCGCGAAGGCCCGTTTCAAAGGCCCTCTCTGTGTCGACTCATCGCCCCACAGAATCCCTGTCTAGTAGCGGCCCGCTATCTTGCCGCCTGCTCGGCGAAGTTTCCGATAAACGGAATCTTGTAGCGCTCGCCCTTGCTCGCCTTGATCATCACAAAGATCCAAAAGATCAGAAATGCGATACCCACCGGAACCAGAAGAATCCATCCCAGGATCGGGATCACCCCCAGAACAAAGTGCACGATCGCTACTGTGATCCCGAAGAAGATGGACTGCCACGCATGGAAACGAACAAACGAGCTGCGGTTATAAGGCTCCATCACCAGAAAAATAATCGCCGGAAGGATCGTGATGTAGGCAACCACACCGGCAGCAGTCTCGGAGAGACCGCTTTGCTGGCCATGAACGGAAGCGCCCGCGCCCGTAGTCATGTTCGCACCGCAGTGTGGGCAAAATTGCGAGTCGCTTCCTGTCTCGGTCTTGCAGGCTGGGCAGACCATAGCGGTGTACTCCTTGGCTGAAGATAAAGTTCGAGGCGCCTTCGCGCCTGTTGCTTCCAGGGCCCGAGTAACTGCCGGTTTCCTCTACCGAAAAGAGTCCGATTACCGGAGGCTGATAGCGTAGCACCTGCAAGGCCGCCAAAACGAAAAATTCCCACACAGCAGAGGCGATCCCGTCTCCACGATAGAAAAGCAGTCTCTGGCATCCGCCGCAACTAACTCGTTTCAATAGAATATTTTGCAAGCAAGTGGTTTAATGTCAATATTTTAAAAGCAGAAGAACCCGTCAATTCATTGATAAAAAATACTTTACGGCCAAAATTCGGGGGAGGAGGGTATCCCTCAGAGACAGGTAAACTGTTTGCACCGCCCACCCACCGGGAATGCGGTACCAACAAAAAAGTACGGATGTAGCGAATGGAGAAGAAGTGCATGAAGAACTGCCGTCGCCTGAAGAACCTCGTTCTGTCCCTCCTGTTCGTAGCCTCCTCTTCCGCGCTGCTTCACGCGAACGGAAACCCGGAGGCTGCACGCTGGGAGCGAGAGGCGGGCAGCGTCACCATCATCCGCGATGACTGGGGAATCGCCCATATCTACGGCCGGACCGACGCCGACGCCGTCTTCGGCATGGAGTACGCCCAGGCAGAAGACGACTTCAACCGCATTGAAACCAACTACATTAACGCAATGGGCCGCCTCGCCGAGACCGAGGGCGAATCGAAAATTTACCTCGACCTCCGCATGAAGCTCTTCATCGACCCCATCGCATTGCAAGCCCAGTACGCCGCCAGCCCCGCCTGGCTAAAGACCCTCATGGACTCCTTCGCCGACGGCCTGAACTTCTACCTCTACAAACATCCCGAGGTAAAACCGCGAGTCATCAAGCACTTCGAGCCGTGGATGGCCCTCTCCTTCACCGAAGGCAGCATCGGCGGCGACATCGAGCGCGTCAACCTCACCCAGCTCGAAGCCTTCTACAGCAAACCGCCCGTCATCCAGGCGCGCAACAGCCCACCCTCCAGCATCGAAGCCGCCTACATCCACGACAGCGACCCACCCGAGCCGACAGGCTCGAACGGCATGGCCATCGCACCCTCCAACACCGCCAACCACCACGCTCTGCTTCTCATCAACCCTCACACCTCCTTCTTCTTCCGCTCAGAGTTGCAAATGTTCAGCGATCAGGGACTGGACGCCTACGGTGCCGTCACCTGGGGTCAGTTCTTCATCTACCAGGGCTTCAACGAACACACCGGTTGGATGCACACCTCAAGCGGCGTCGATGCAGTCGATGAGTACCTCGAAACCGTGGAGAAAAAGGGTGACGGCTTCTGCTACAAGTACGGAACCGAGGAACGCCCACTCGTTTCCAGGCAGATCACCGTCCCCTACAAGACCAGCACCGGTATGGCCGAAAAGAAGTTCACCGTCTACTTCAGCCAACGCGGCCCCATCATCCGCAGTGACAACGGCAAATGGGTCAGCATTCGCCTGATGAACGAACCCGTCAAAGCCCTCACGCAGTCCTATATCCGCACTAAGACGAAAGACTACAAATCCTTCCGCAAAACATTGGAGTTGAAAGCGAACTCCTCCAACAACACCATCTTCGCCGACTCCAACGGCGACATCGCCTACTTCCACGGCAACTTCATCCCCCGCCGCGACACCAGGTTCGACTACACAAAGCCCGTCGATGGCAGCAATCCGGCAACCGATTGGAAGGGTCTCCTCACCGTCCACGAACTTCCGCAGCTGCTAAACCCCCAAAGCGGCTGGCTCTACAACAGCAACAATTGGCCATGGTCCGGCGCAGGCGAGAGCAGCCTGCGCAAGCAGGATTACCCCGCCTATGTGGAGACCGGCACAGAAACCGCCCGCGGTCTACACGCCGTCCGCGTCCTGAAAGACAAAAAGGACTTCACCCTCGACTCCCTCATCACCGCAGCCTACGACAGCTATCTTCCCTGGTTCGAGAAACCAGTCCCCGCTCTCATCAAGGCATGGGACGACGCCCCCGCCTCTGATCCTCTGAAAGCGAAGCTCGCCGGCCAGATCGCCGCTCTGCGCACCTGGGACTACCGTTGGGGAGTAGACTCCATTCCCACGTCTCTCGCTGTCTTCTGGGGCGAGGACGTCCGTCGCCACGTAATCGATGACGCCAGGAAAGCCGGCATCTCTGCAGAGGAATACATCGGGACCCGCACCCCCCCGTATCAACTGCTGCAATCCCTCGCCGCAGCCTCCGACCGCCTCACCGCCGACTTCGGAAGCTGGAAGACGCCATGGGGTGAAATCAATCGCTTCCAGCGCCTGACCGGTGACATCGTCCAGCCTTTCAATGATGCTGGCCCGAGCATACCCGTGGGTTTCACCTCATCCCTCTGGGGCTCGCTTGCCTCCTTCGGAGCACGCCCCTACCCAGGCACAAAGAAGTGGTACGGCACCAGCGGCAACAGCTTCGTCGCCGTGGTCGAATTCGGAGAAAAAGTACACGCAAAGGCCGTCACCGCCGGTGGCGAGAGCGGCAATCCGTCCTCGCCTCACTTCAACGATCAGGCCAAACGCTACAGCACCGGCGATCTGCGCGACGTCTATTTCTACCGCTCCGACCTTAAGAAGCACATCGAGAGGGAATACCATCCCGGCAAGTGATTCTTCGTCGCCGTTCTAGCCGCTTGCTTCGCGTTCGGGGGCCTATAGGTTCATTCAGCCAAGCTGCCCTCTGCGACTCGAGATCTCTGGTGAGTCTTTCCGATCCCGATTGCCGTCTATCCAACGACCGCGAATCGAAACCATACGCAAGGGCATACACGACGCATGGTCCATATCGCCAAACTCTCCCCGTTTTGGTTGTCGAGGGCGGCGTCATGCGAATGTATGGGAACCCGGGCCGAATCTCCCGAAATGCGTTACTTTGGGTTAGCTGATGTAATCCATACCTTCGAGTCGTGTAAAATCCACGAAACCTATAACACTTATGATTAAGCTGGCAAAAATTCCAAATCTTACCGAACTCACCTATCGGAGCATTAAGCAAAATCTGCTTGATGGAACCCTGGGCGAGCTTTCCCGGCTCACCGAGGAATCTCTCGCAACGCAGCTTGGCATCAGCAAGTCTCCCGTACGTGAGGCATTGAATCGGTTGGAGGCCGAAGGTCTCGTCTGCATCGAACCAAGGCGCGGTGCTTATGTTCGGCAGTTCTCCGCGAAGGAGATACGCGACCTGTATGAACTTCGCGAGGTCCTCGAAGTTCATTCGATCGAGGCAGCCAACGTCACGCCTAAGCTGCTCAGCGATCTATCTGCCAGCATCAACCGCACAAAGAAATTTCTTAAAGAAGGTAACAAGCTGGAACATATTGAAGAAGATATGCGCTTTCATGCCATGATCACCGCCGCGACCGGCAACGAGGAACTTTGCCGCGTCCTGGAAAATATTCAGCAAAAGGCCCTGCTTTGCCGCTCCAAATCCTACGAACTCTCTGCCACATCGGCGCCGGTTGCGCACATGAAGATCTACCAGGCTCTGAAGAAAGAAACCAAGCGAGAGGCGCGGCTCGCCATGCGGGACCACATTGTCTTTGTTCGCGAACGCTTGCTGGCTTCTTTCAACACCTCGAGTTGACCCTGGCTCAGGAAAACTCCGGTTCGCGTTGAATCGCCTCTCCGGATCACACCGCACCCCCCTGGCAACAGCGTAGGCGATAATACCTCTGTGCCCCCGTCCAGCCCCTCCCCATCCGAGGAATATAAAGAGCGCCGGCAAGCCCGCGAGATGCAGGTCGCCCACTTTGAAAAAGTGCACCGCCGCTTTGGAAATATCCGCCTTCTCCTGGTCATCGCAACGCTGATCGCCGCCTGGTTCTCCCTCCATCTGGACGCCTTCTCCCCATGGTGGTTGCTTCTCGCTCTCGTCCTATTCCTCGTCATCGCCATCCTCCACGCAAGAGTGCTGCGCCAGCGAGCATGCGCCGAACGTGCCGTCGACTTCTATCGCAAGGGCCTGGCCAGAATCGAAGACCGCTGGCCTGGCACGGGCCAGACAGGCGAGCGCATCGACGTTCACTCCAGCCTCTACGCCACCGACCTCGATCTCTTCGGACAAGGCAGCCTCTTCCAACTCCTATCCCTTGCCCGCACCCGCATGGGAGAAGACACCCTCGCCGCGTGGCTTCTCGCCCCCTCATCCGTCCCCCAGCTTACCCAACGCCACGCCGCCGTTGCCAAACTCAGCAACCGCCTCGACCTTCGCGAGGACATCGCCATACTGGGCGAAGACCTCCAGGTAGGCATTCACCCCGATGCGCTCAGTCAATGGGCCGAAGCCCCAAATCAACTCACCCGCCCCTGGCTCCGTTGGCTCTCTCTCCTCCTCGCCATCGCAGCCATCGCGGCGGCCATCGTATGGGCCGAGTTCGGAACCAAAGCTCCCTTCTTCACCATCCTCATCCTCGAGACCATCCTCACTGCATCTCTACGCAAGCACACCGATGCCGTCTTACACGCCGCCGAGCACGCCCTCGAAGATCTGCAACTCCTCTCCTCGCTGCTCGCCCGCCTCGAACGTGAACAGTTTGATGCCCCGCGCCTGCAGGCCCTCAAAACCGAGCTCTCCTCACACCATCTCCCCGCCTCGCAAGCCATCGCCCGTCTCCGAACCATCGTCGAATACATCCGTTCCCTCGACAATCCCCTCATGCGCCTTCTCAACATCCCGCTGCTCTACGTGGTTCAGGTCGCCTATGCAGCCGAGGCCTGGCGCAACGCCCACGGAGCCGCCGTCCGCTCCTGGCTCGCGGCAACCGGCGAAGTCGAAGCTCTTCTCTCCCTCTCCGGCTACAGCTACGAACATCCCGCCGACCCCTTCCCGGAGTTCCTCGAAGGCCCTCCCTGCTTCCACGCCGAGCAGCTCGGTCACCCCCTCATCCCAGCCGCAAAGTGTGTCCGCAACGACATCAGCGTCTGCGACGAAACCAAAGTCCTCCTCATCAGCGGCTCCAACATGTCCGGCAAAAGCACCCTCATGCGCGCCGTCGGCGTCAACACCGTCCTGGCCATGGCCGGCGCTCCGGTGCGCGCTCGCCGTCTGCAACTCACGCCGTTACAAATAGGCGCCAGCATTCTCATCAACGACTCCCTCCAGGAAGGCAGCTCCCGCTTCTACGCCGAGATCACCCGCCTCCGCCACATCTGTGACCTCGCTGAAAAGCAGCCCCCGGTACTCTTCCTGCTCGACGAACTCCTCCAGGGCACCAACTCGAAAGACCGCCTCATCGGCGCCGAAGGTGTCGTACGTGCTCTACTGGCCAGCGGTGCGATCGGCCTCATCAGCACCCACGACCTGGCGCTCACCAATATCGGCGGACAACAAGACAACCGCCTCCAAAACGTCCATCTCCAGGATGAAATCCACGATGGCAAAATGACGTTCGATTTCAAGCTGCACCAGGGCGTTGTCACCAGAAGCAACGGCATCGAACTCATGCGGCTCATCGGGCTCAAAGTCTAGTCAACGAAAAGCTCTTGCCCCCACGCCAAGTCCTGAGACAATCAGGTCATGAAAGAAACATCCAAGCGTGCCCACGAACCCTGGAAGGCCTTTCAGGCCCGTCAGCGCAACCAGGACATCAAGCGCGATGCCGTCTTGCAGACCGCCGCGCACATGTTTCTCGAGCAGGGCTATCGACGCACCTCGATGAGCGAGCTGGCAAAACGCCTGCAAATCACCAAGCCCGCCCTTTACTACTACTTTCACAACAAGGAGCAGATCCTGGTCGAGTGTTATCGCGCCGGCATCACCCTCATCGAGACTCTCCTCGACAAGGCCCTCGTCAGCCGCGGCACCGGGCTCACCAAGGTCAAGGCCTACATCGAAGCGTACGCAAAATCCGTCGTCCTCTACGACTTCGGCCGCTGTGTCGCCATGCTTGACGAGAATGAACTCTCCGCCGAAACCCGAAAAGAGGTACGAGCCCTCAAGCGTCGCATCGACGCCTCCATCCGCGGCTATATCGAAGAGGGAATCGCAGACAAATCCATCGCTTCCTGCGACGCCAAGCTCGCCTCCTTCGCCATGTCCGGAGCCATCAACTGGATCGGCACCTGGTACAAACCATCCGGCCCGCTCAGCGGTATAGAAATCGCCGGTCACTTCACGCATCTGCTAACCGAAGGCCTCCACGCCCGAGCCTCAGCCGCCTCGCGTCACCATCCAACGACACGCTCAACGACACGCCCAAAGCCGCGTAAAACATCAGCAACGAAACCGGCGAAGT
>DATMPD010000224.1:0-2785 GCA_035567955.1 Edaphobacter sp. | reverse complement strand
GAAGGAGAGCTGGGTATTGAAGCCCGGGATGGTCTCGAGCTTGTCTAAAGTTCCACCGGTGTGGCCTAGGCTCCGCCCGCTGATCATGGGGACTACGATTCCCGGGACTCCGTCGGAGGTGGGATGAGCGAGACCGGCGGCCGCGAGGATCGGGGCGATCAATAGGGATGTTTTGTCGCCGACTCCACCGGTGGAGTGTTTGTCGATGGCGAAGGTGTTGAGCGCTTCGGTGTAGGCGACCTCTCCGGAGAAACGCATGGCCTCGGTGAGTGTGGCCAGCTCTCTCGCGTCGAGACCGCGCAAAAAGACGGCCATCAGAAAGGCGGCGATCTGGCAGTCGGTGACAAGCTGCCTTGTGGGGGTGCGCTTGACGATGGCGAGGATGAAGGCGCGGATCTCGGCGTCGGTGAGGGCGAGGCCGTCGCGTTTGTGGAGGATGACGTCGATGGGGTGGATGGACATGCGAGTTGTCAGTGGTCAGTTCTCAGTTGTCAGTTGGAAGGCCGCGGGGAGGAGCTTGTCGATGGTGGTCTGGGCGATGGCGCCTTTTTCGCCTGGGAAGAAGACGATGGTGTCGGCCGTGCTGAACTCATGGATGGTCTGGCGGCAGGCTCCGCAGGGTTGGCTGGCGGTGTCGTTGAGGTTGGCGACGGCGATGGCGCGGATGCGGATCTGGGGGCCGCGGAGGCTGACGGCAGTGGCGATAGCGGCCTGTTCGGCGCAGACGGTGAGTCGGTAGGAGGCGTTTTCGACGTTGCAGCCGGTGACGATAGTATCGTCCGAAAGCAGGACAGCGGCACCGACGCGGAAGTGACTGTAGGGCGCATAGGCGTGGTGGGCGACGGCGATGGCGCGCTGCTGCAGATCTGCGGCCTGCGCGGGAGAGAGGGAGTTGGGATTGCTGGGCGAATCAGGGTTCGGGTGTTGGTTCGCGTCGCGGTTCAAAGACATGATGTGAGTGAGGCTACCGGGTGCGATGGATGATAGCAAGTCGTGTTGCGCTAATGGTTAAGGGTCTGCGCCCGATATAGGAGATGTGGACGACCTGACTAAAGAATTTATCGCAGAGAGCCAGGAAGGGCTGGACCGCATGGAGCGGTGCCTCACTGAGCTCGAGACGAGGCCTGATGATACTGGATTGCTCGGGGAGATCTTCCGCTCCGTGCACACGATCAAAGGAACGACGGGATTTCTGGGCTTTGATCGCCTGGAGAAGCTGGCGCATGCGGGAGAGCATCTGCTGGGTTCGTTGCGCGACGGCAGACTTGCCGTGACGTCGGAGTTGATCAGCGGCTTGTTGCGTCTGTTAGATGGCCTGCGTGCCATTCTGGTGCTGATCGAGGAGACCGGCGGCGAGGGGACGCGGTCGGGTGATGAAGACGGCGAGTTGATTGCCGAGCTTGCTCTGTTAAATGGAGAGATGCCTCCGGCGGTGATTGACGCAGAGTTATTGCATGCTGTCGTCGATGCCGGCGAAGCAGCTGCTGCGCGTCCGTCGCCGGCTGAGGGCTCGAAGATCTCTGATACAGCGCCGGGGCCGAGCGCTGCAGCAGCGAACAGCGACAGAAATGCAGCAGGGAACGATAAGACGTTGCGGATCGATGTGGATGTACTGAACCGCATGATGAATCTGGTGGGCGAGTTGGTGCTGACACGCAACCAGATGCTGCAGAGCGATATGGCGGCGGCGAATTTTCCCGAGTTGGCGCGGCGCCTGGACAGCGTGACGGCCGATCTGCGCGAGACCGTGATGCAGGCGAGGATGCAGCCGGTGGGGAACTTGTTTGGCAAGTTTCCCAGGATGGTGCGCGACCTCGCGAGAACCTGTGGCCGCGAGGTGCGGGTGGAATTTACCGGGCAGGAGACCGGGCTGGACAAAAGTCTGCTCGAGGCGATCAAAGATCCGCTGACCCACGCGGTGAGGAACGCCGTGGACCATGGGATTGAAGCGGCTGCGGATCGCGTGCTGGCGGGCAAGCCGGCCGAGGGTTGCGTACGGCTGAAGGCGTTTCATCAGAGCGGATCGGTCGTCATCGAGGTTGCCGACGACGGCGCCGGAATTCCGATGGAGCGGGTTCTGGCTAAGGCGGTTGAACGCAATCTGGTGACGCCGGAGCAGGCAGAGGGAATGTCGGAGCGGGAGGCGCTGCAACTGATTTTTCTGCCGGGATTTTCTACGGCGGCGGCAGTGACCACAGTCTCAGGCCGCGGCGTCGGCATGGATGTGGTGCGGGCCAACGTGGAGAAGGTCGGCGGCAGCGTCGAGGTCGAGTCGCGTAGGGGCGAAGGCACGACGTTGCGGTTGCGAGTTCCGCTGACGTTGGCCATCGTTCCTTCGTTGGTTGTGCGCAGCGGTGGGCAAAGCTTCGCGCTGCCGCAGAGCGCACTGGTGGAGTTGGTGGACATACCGCAGCGGGAGTTTGCGCGCGTAGTGCAACGAATCGGGTCGGCGGAGCTCTACCGGCTGCGGGAACGTTTGTTGCCTATGGTCTGGCTGGACCGGCTGCTCGGCCTGGACGCCGATCGGCCCGAGACATCGCAGGGGCATTATCTGGCGGTGCTCGAGGCGGATGGGTGCCGCTATGGCCTGGTGGTGGACGACCTGATGTCGCCGGAGGAGATTGTGGTGAAGCCGCTGTCACCTGTGTTGCGCGAGATCGGAATGTTTTCCGGAGCGACGGTGCTGGGCAACGGAACGCTGGCCTTGATCCTCGATGTTGGAGCTACGGCGGCACGCGCCGGGGTGAAGCCGATCGAAGAGGAAATGGTAGGGATGGGCGCAGGC
>DATMPD010000223.1:0-8212 GCA_035567955.1 Edaphobacter sp. | reverse complement strand
GCCATGTACGGGATGCGGTCGCTCTCATGCAGATGAAACGTGTAGCGCGCGGGATCTTTGGTGTACCAGAGGATGTTGTCATGCTTGGCGGGCCATCGTTTGGTTGCCCGTGCGCCGTAGTCATAGGCCCAGATGATCTCGTTCTGAAAACACTCGCGCCCGAAGATCTCGTCGAGCATGACCTTGCAGTAGTGAACCTCGCGGTAGTCGATGTGAAAGAAGAGCGACCCCGTAGCCGATAGCACGCGGTAGGCCTCTACCAGACGGGGCCGCAGGAAACCGAGGAAGTCGTCGAACCGATCGCCATATCCGGAGCCGCCTGCCTGTTGGGCGAGAACCTCTGTGCGGTAGCGCTGTCCGCCAAATCCGACGCGGTCGCCGGCCTCATCGCGAATGGTCTTCATCTGCATCCGGCTCTGCCGCTTGCCGGTATTGAAGGGCGGATCGACATAAATCAGCTCGACTGACTCCGTCTTTATACCCTGCAAGACTCCCAAATTATCTCCATGCACGATCCGGTTCATTCCTGCCTCTCTTGCACTAACACTAACGTACCCTTGGTATCAGCCACTTCAGCGTGTATTGTTTTGTTCTGGCTGTTGAACGACCAAGAATGTCTGCGAACCACCTTATCTACGCCATGCTCACCCATCGCGGCCGTGTCCGCCATGGCAATGAGGACACCTGCGCCGCCGCACCGGAGGCCGGCGCCTTTGTGGTGTGCGATGGCATGGGCGGAGCCGCCGCCGGCGAGATCGCTAGCACGCTTGCTGCCGATACCTTCCTCGCGCACCTTACCCCGCCGCCGCGCGGCACAGAGCCGCAGATCCGCCTCAATGCCGCTATCCAAGCCGCCAATCAGGCCGTGTATCAGCAATCGAGGCAGTCGGCCAAACTGGCGGGGATGGGCACGACGCTGGTCGCGCTGCTGCACGCTCCTATCCTCAACGGGAAAAGCGGTAAGCGTCGCACTGCCTCCGATCACACGAACTCCCGCGTCACCGATCCTCCTACGCTCTGGCTGGGGCACGTCGGGGACAGCCGCTGCTATCGGCGGCGCCGCGGCAAGCTCGAACAACTCACCCACGACCACTCTCTGGTTGAAGAGCAGCTTCGTGCCGGCCAGATTACCGCTGCTCAGGCTGCGCAGTCGCCCATGCGCAATCTGATCACGCGCGCCATCGGCTCCCAGGCCACCGTCGAGGTCGACATCCAGAGCCACCGCCCGCAGCCTAACGACGTTTACCTGCTCGCCTCCGACGGCCTCACCCACGAGGTGGACGACGAAGAGATCTCCAAAGTCCTCGCCGCCATCTCCAAGCCGCCTACGGCCAAGTCGCTCACTGCGGCCTGCGAAGATTTGATTACCGCGGCCAACCGCAACGGCGGCCGCGACAACATCACCGTTCTTCTGGTCGCCGTGACCCCGGACCTCGCACCCGCCTGAGCCGCCCGGCTTCTTCAAACTGCTACACTCGAAAGTCGTCCGAAACACGTTTATGGCTGAAACGAAAACCATTGCCATCCTGGGCGCCGGGACCATGGGGAACGGCATCGCGCACGTCTGCGCCCGCTCCGGCTTCCACGTCCTTCTCTACGACATCAATCAAACCGCGCTCTACCGCGGTCTCGACACCATCCGCACCAACTTTGCACGCGAAGTGGCGAAAGAGAAGGTCACGCAGCAGCAGTCCGACGAGGCCCGCTCGCGGATCACTCTGACCACCAAGCTCGACGATCTCGCTCCTGCTTCGCTTGCTATCGAAGCGGCCACGGAACGCTTCGAGATCAAGTCTGCGGTCTTTCGCGATCTCGACCGCATCCTTGCGGCAGACGCGATCCTCGCGACTAACACCAGCTCCATCTCCATCACGAAAATTGCTGCGCAAACGAAGCGGCCCGAGCAAGTGATCGGCATGCACTTCTTCAACCCGGTGCCGGTGATGAAGCTGGTCGAGGTGATTCGCGGCCTCGAGACCTCGCAGACGACCTTCGACACTGTCTTCTCTCTCTCGCAACAACTGGGAAAGACGCCAGTCGAGGTTAACGATGCGGCGGGCTTCGTCTCCAACCGCGTCCTGATGCCGCTGATCAACGAGGCGATCTATGCGGTGATGGAAGGGGTCGCTACGCCCGAGGCTGTCGATCAGGTCTTCGTCCTCGGCATGGCGCACCCTATGGGGCCCCTGACGCTGGCGGACTTCATCGGCCTGGACGTGTGCGCCGACATTATGCGCGTGCTCGCCGATGGGCTCGGCAGCCCGAAGTACAACCCATGTCCGTTGCTGGTTCGCATGGTTGATGCCGGATGGCTCGGGCGCAAATCCGGCCGCGGCTTCTACACTTACCCGGCGAGATAAACGGCAACAGGCAGCGAGATAACGGCAACAGGCAGCGAAATAACCGCAGCAGGCAGCATCCCAGTAGCATCGAAAGAAACAGGAGAGACAATGGCACAGGAGCTTTACTTCGAAGATTTTTATGTTGGCCAGAAGTTCCACTCACTCGGCCAGGCCAAGGTGACCGCAGAAGAGATCAAGGAGTTCGGTCAGAAGTACGATCCCCAACCCTTCCACCTTGACGAGGCTGCCGGCGAAAACTCCTTCTTCAAGGGGCTGGCCGCCTCTGGCTGGCTTACTGCCGCGATCGTCATGCGCCTGCGTGTGCAGTCGATTACCGTCGCGGGCGGCATGATCGGCGCGGGCGTCGAAGAGATGCGCTGGACCTTGCCCGTCCGTCCCGGCGACTCCATCCGGAGCGAGATCGAGGTAGTCGGCGTCCGCCAGTCCAACTCGCGCAAGGAGTTCGGAGTGGTCCGCACGCGAAGCCTGGCCTTCAACCAGAACAACGAGGTCGTCATGCGCTCGACCGTCAACTTTCTCGCGCCTCTCAGAGCCACCGCCTAGCGTACAGCGAGCAGACCCGTGACCGACGAGCATCTCACTCTCCTCAAGTCCAGCATCGACCAGGTGGTGGACCTCGAGTTCAGCGACGGCAACCGTCACCTCGCGCAGATCCTCTTCGTCTTCGACGAGGGCGACACTCCCGACGTCTTCTACCTCAAGGTCTCGCCCGGCCCGGATGGAACCGTCATCGCTCAGGAAAGCACGGGCCACTCCGTCCTTTTCGCCGACATCGCCGCAGTACGTCCGTACCAGCCGTAGCCGTACCAGTACCAGCGCGAACCAACTTAGTTACCTTGCCTACATACCCACAACCATTCGGCGTATTCTTAGCCAATGATGCGCATGACAGTGCTCGCCTCCGGATCCAAAGGCAACAGCACCGTCATCTCCAGCTCCCGCACCCGGGTTCTGGTCGACGCAGGCCTCTCCTGCCGCGAACTCCTCAAGCGCATGTCCATCGCCGGCGAAGATCCCGCGCAGCTCAACGCCATCCTGATCACCCACGAGCATCAGGACCACATAGCCGGTCTCTCCGTTCTTGCCCGCCGTCTTAATATTCCCGTCTTCTTTACCGAACCCACCCATCGCGCCTGGGTCCGCATGTTGACGCCGCGCACTACAATGACCTACGCGAAGTGGCTCGATCACGTGCAACGTGAAAAGGAGGCTCGTGCTGCCGCTGTAGCAGCGGCCGCCCCCAACAGCGATCTCGCAGGGCAACTCGCCGAGGAGTCCAGGATCATCGCAGGCATTGCTGCCGAGGCTGCAGCCCTGAGCCATTCTGACGCCCGCTCTGACGATCCAAACACTCCCCCGGAGCTGCCGTTCGATCCCGACGACGAAGACCTCTGCGCTCCAGAATCGCAGCAGGCTGCCGCGCAGAAGCCTGATCCCGCGTACCTTCCTGCGGTCGAGTACTTCCACTCCGGCACACGGTTTTCCATCGGCGACATCGATATCCTCCCCTTCACCATTCCGCACGATGCCGCCGACCCCTGCGGGTTCGTCTTCGAGTCGGAGGGCATCCGCATGGCGCTGGCCACCGACCTCGGTTACATGCCGCCGAACGTCAAATCCGCCCTGAAGCGCGTCGACGTCCTGCTGCTGGAGTCCAACCACGACCTCGAGATGCTCCGCGACGGCCCGTATCCGTGGTCGGTGAAGCAGCGCGTCCTCTCCCGCGTGGGCCACCTCTCCAATCACGCAACCGCCGAGTTCCTCCAGAAAGACTATGACGGGAGCGCCGCCTGGATCGTCCTTGGCCACCTCTCCGAGTCCAACAACGCCCCCGAGCTGGCTCGACTCTCCGCCGAGCAGGCCCTGGGCAACCAGCCTATGCTTCTTGGGAACCGGGTCCTGCTGGCCCACCAGGCGGCCCCGCTCGACCCCATCACCCTGTAGTTCCAGCTTTTACCGTTCCGTGCCGGTAAGGCAATATCTTCCTTCGAATACGCCATTTTTTCTCGAACTAAGAAACCGTTACTATTCGGTGAATCCTTTCCTTTATTCCCACTATCAAAAGTAGTAGTATGGTGTCTATAAACTTATGAAAAAACCCGCGTTAGCATTTCCCGCGAACCGCAGGACGCACCACACCTCCTGCACCGATCAGGTGGTAGGAGACATCCTCTCAGGATGGCGTTACGACATATCCGGCCTCTCTCCGGCGATGCGCACGGACTACGACCAGCATCTCTCTGAGTGCAGCCACTGCCGGCGCCGGCAACAGATCGCGCGCACCATCGATGTGCTCCTGATCAGCGTCAGCACGCTTTCGATCGCGGCCTTCCTGCTTGCCGCCGTCGTCATTCGCCGCGTCGAACTGGTTACCCACATCTTTACCATGCACCTTCGCCTCACCCAGACCCACGGCGTGGCCATCTCACTGGAAGCGGTAGCGGTAGCGGGCCTCATCTTCTCGGCCCTGCTCTGGGTTCTTGTCGCTGTCGCCACGCCTTTGCCGGGCTTCCTCGGCGACATCGTGCAGGAGCGCATTCCGGCGGACCTCCGCGAGCGTTTCAGCAAAGACGCAGCTTAAGGCAAGGAGTAGGGAACCGGGTGTAGGGAGTAGCAGACAAAATCACATCCAGCCTGTATCGTAAGCACGTGGGAAACTCTTTTTTGCTTTCTACTCCCTGCTCCCTATTCCCTACACCCTGTCTATGACCCCAGCTCCCCAATCCAACGGCGAACTTCTTCCGCCGCACTCTGCTCCTCGCGCGCCCATGCCGGATTTCGAGCGTGAGGTATCACGCCCCAACTCTCGCGAGCGCGGCTGGAACATCCTCGCCACTCCCGGCACCTACATTCTGCTTGCCATCAACATCATCGTCTTCGGCTGGATGATCCTTCATGGTGTTTCGGCGACGGACCCCACAACCGGCCAATTGGTCCACTATGGAGCCACGAACGCCTATCTTGTCCTCTCCGGCCAATGGTGGCGTCTTCTCACCGCGACGTTCGTTCACGTCGGCCTGCTTCATATCGCCACCAACATGTGGTGTCTCTGGAACCTCGGCCTTCTCGGAGAGCCTCTTCTCGGCCCGGCTGGCCTGATCGCGGTCTACCTCATCACGGGCGTTGCCGGCAATCTGCTCAGCCTCTTATTCAATGTTTTTCAACGCGACGGTGTCTCGGTTGGTGCCGGAGCCTCAGGAGCGGTCTTCGGGATCGCCGGTATCCTGATTGTCCTGCTCTCCAACAAGAAGCTGCCCATCCCGGCCTTCGAACTCAACCGTCTCCGCCGTTCGGTGATCCAGTTCGCCGTGCTGAACCTGATCATCGGCCTCGCTGCTAACTTCACCAGCATCGTCCGCATCGACAACCACGCCCATATCGGCGGTTTCCTCAGCGGCCTTGCCCTGGGCGTGCCTCTGCTCCCGCGCATGACCTCCGGCCGCACCCGCTACCTCGAGCGCCAGAAGCTCACCTTCGCCGCCGCCGCCTTCCTGCTCTTCCTTTTTGCCTACTTCATCACCAAGCTCCGCTAGCGTGTCCTGTTAGAAGTTGAAGCGCAGCGAAAGCTGGGCCTGGAGCGGGTCTCCGACGCCGAGTCGCAGGAAACCGTCGAAGTTGAACAGCGCCGGGGAACTCAGCGGGTTGATGTTGTTGGTGTTGTTGAACGTGTTGAAGACCTCGACCTTTGGAACCAGCTGGAACCTGTCGTGGATACGGAACGGCCGAGAGACGCCGAAGTCCAGGACGAAGAAGGCGTTGTCTTTGCGCTGGTGATTGCGGCCGCAGTCGACGCCGTTGACGAAGCGCGTTGCCGAATTGTTACGGCTGCACGCAGCCCCGGTGCCGGTGCCGAAGACATTGTCCGTCTCCGGTTCGGCGGAGTGCTGCTGGATGCGGAATGTCCCCTGGAAGCCGAAGGGCAGATCTCCCAGTCCGTAGGCGTTGAACTTGTGCGCTTCGTCGCGGTCTGAAAGGGAGTACTCCGCGGCGAGGTTATAGAGATTGGCGTAACGGAAGGTGAAGGGATCGCGCTCGTTGGAGTCGTTGTCGTAGTCCTTGGAGTAGGTGTACTGCGCGTCGAACTGGAAGTGGTGCGAGAAGCGCTTGCGCACCCCAAAGGTGATGCCGCGATAAAGCGACTTGGCGCCGCTGTTGGTATTGGTGATGGCGCCAAGCTCGGAGCCAGGAATCGCAAACGGCCCGGGGGCAAAGATGCCGGGACACTGCTCCGTGCTCCCGCCAACGTAGCAAACCGTATCGGCGTTGGCGGTGTACTTGGCTCCCCCCGTTCCAGGAATGACCTGACCAGGAAGAACGGCGGCGCCGACGTTGGGGTCGAGAAAACGCGTCAGGTACACGCCCTTCGAATCGGCGAAGTCCACGAAGACAACGTAGTCCTGGCCGAGCTGCTGCTCGTAGGCGATGTCGTACGCGTAGATGCGGGGATTGTGGTAGTTCTTGTCAAACACCGTGATCCCGGCTCCCGGACACCCGGAGATCGGGCAACTGGAGGGAGGAAGAATGCCGGGGTAAGTTGGATTGCCCAGTCCCGAGAACTCCGTGAGGGTCTGCTGCTGCACGCCATTGGTGGTGATGGGGCCGACCTGGGTCAGCATATTCTGCCGCGCATTGAAGATGCCGGCGCTGCCGCGCAGAACTGACTTGCCGTTGCCCAGGACATCAAACGCAAAGCCGAAGCGTGGCTGGAATTGCGTCGTCTGATTGGGCAGGTACCCGGTTGACGGGAAGTTTGGGTTCGACAGGTACGGGCCGTAGAGTGTCTTCGAGGGTTGGATGACGGGATCGGGGAAGAACTGTGCCTCCCAGCGAAGGCCGTAGTTCAGGGTTAGGCGAGGGGTCACCTGCCAGGTGTCCTGCACAAAGACGGCGGGTTCCTTATTACTGATGTTGGAATAGCCGGCCTGTTGAACCGTCACGCCGGGCCGGGTCGCTGCATCCTGCAGATAGAGTAGGAGCGGGCTGTTGCCGAGAGCTCCTCCAGCGCACGGTGTGGTGGAGACGTAGGCGCCGTTAGGGCACTGCACCACGTTCGGGCCGAAGCCGTTGCCGGTACTGGCTGCGGTCGCGTAGTGCAGGAAGCCCGTGGTGCTGCCGAAGATGTACCGGCCAAGAGCGAAGCCATCGAATATCTGTATGTTTTTGCTGTAGATAAATTCACCGCCCATCTTGACGGTGTGCTTGCCAAGTATCAGTGAGAGGTTGTCCTTGAATTGCAGATGCCAGAAAGTCTCGCTCGCCCCCGGCCCAAGGAAGAACGGCTGGCCGAAGCGGAACGACGGGAAGAAGCCCATGCCCGTATCCGGCACCGCCGTGGAGCTGATAGCCGATCGCGGCCGTGTCTCGTGTCCGTAGGTGACGTGCGCCTCGTTGAGGCGCTTGGGACTCAGGGTCGAAACCAGGTTGAAGTTCAGAGTTTGGATGTGGGCCGGACCTTCGATGCCGTTCGCGGTCGTTCCGTAGGTGGCGACATCAAAGGTCTGGTTGGGGTTCCTCGAATAGTCAAAGTTATACGATCCGAAGAACTGGTTCTTCGGATTGAAGGTGTAATCCATGCGGCCGAAGAAAGCGCCGTTATTGACGTTGTGATTTACCGCCAAACCTTCATTCTCATTAAAGTTGGACTTGTAGAAGTTGATCAGCACCTGTCGCTGACAATCCCCGTTGGCATCAATCTGGGCGTCGGTGATGTTCGAACGAAAGACGGGATTGGTGATCGCGCAAGGCGCCGAACCCAAAGCAGCGGAGTTGTACGTGCTCAGATTCGGACGCTGGAAGTTTTCGAAGATGCCCTCACCGGCCCCAAAGTAAAAGAGCTTGTCCTTGATGAT
>DATMPD010000222.1:0-12764 GCA_035567955.1 Edaphobacter sp. | reverse complement strand
CGCCGGGATGGTCGATTCATGCCGGCGTCGGGACGAAGAACTATGGATTCTGCTGGGGTATGGGTGGTGAGAATCAGGCGTATGACGATATGGACCCGGTTACGATTGTGGACTTGAGATAAAGAAAAAACAACAAGGTGTTTTGTTTCAAATTTTTCAACACCTGAAAGGATCGTTGGAGTGACAAAAGCTGCGAGCGACGCGAAGAGCCTTGTGGTGCGGGCGAAAGACGAGTGCAAGTGGGACGAGGTAAGCCTCGGCGAAGTGATGCTGCGGCTCGATCCGGGCGACGTGCGGGTCGCCACGGCGCGCCAGTTCAATGTGTGGGAGGGCGGCGGCGAGTACAACGTCGCTCGCGGACTGCGGCGATGCTTCGGCCTGAAGACCGCCATCGTGACTGCACTCGCGGACAATCCCGTGGGCCGGTTGCTCGAGGATCTGATGCTCCAGGGCGGCGTGGACCAGACGCATGTGTCGTGGGTGAAGTATGACGGCGTGGGCCGGACGACGCGCAATGGCCTGAACTTTACTGAGCGCGGGTTTGGAGTTCGCGCTGCGCTGGGATGCTCGGATCGCGGAAATACGGCAGTCAGCCAGTTGAAGCCGGGTCAGATCGACTGGGATGCGATCTTCGGCAAGGAAGGCTCGCGTTGGTTTCACACCGGCGGAATCTTCTGCGCGCTCAGCGAAACGACGCCGGAGGTCGCCAAAGAAGCGATGGTAGCGGCGCGCAAGCACGGCACGATCATCAGCTACGACCTGAACTACCGCGACTCGCTGTGGAAGTCGATCGGGGGCAAAGCTCGTGCGACTGAGGTGAATCGCGAACTCGCATCGTATGTCGATGTGATGATCGGCAACGAAGAGGACTTCACCGCAGCGCTGGGATTCGAGATCGAAGGCGTTGGTGAGGATCTCGGCGAACTGGATTCGGGCAGCTTCCGCAGGATGATCGAGAAGGCGGTCGCAACCTTCCCTAACTTCAAAGTGGTCGCAACGACGCTGCGTCATGCCAAGACGGCCACGGTGAACGACTGGGGCGCAGTCTGCTACTACAAAGGCGAGTTCTACGAGGCAAGGCCGATGCCCGATCTTGAGATATTCGACCGCGTGGGCGGCGGCGACTCGTTCGCATCCGGACTGATCTATGGATTCCTGAACGACAAAGGACCGGAGTGGGCAGTCAACTGCGGCTGCGCGCATGGTGCTCTCGCAATGACCACCCCGGGCGATACGACGATGGCGACTTTCGATGAGGTGCAGCGAATCATGAAAGGCGGCGGCGCCAGAGTGCAACGCTAGTTCATGGCAGGAAACGGGAGCGCGATGACCGAGTTGATGTTGGATGGTGCGGGATGGAATAAGCCGGATGACTTTTATGATGCGTTTTTCCGTGTTGTAGGCGCTCCGCCTTGGCACGGGAGAAACTTCAATGCGCTAGTTGACAGCATAGAGACAGGACAGATAAACGCTGTGGAGGTTCCCTATCGCGTTGTAATCCGCAATTGTGACCAGATCGGTGCCGGAGCTGCGAAAATCGTTGCTGATTTTGCCTGTCTCATAACAGAGATTGCTGCGAGAGGATGCCCCGTAGAAATAAGAACTACAAATTCTGACTTGCGCCAGCCGTCCAGGTGACCTTTTGTTGTGGAGGAGGTTCCGCCAATAGGAAGAACAATCAAGTAGCTAGGAGAAGAAGTATGAAGAAGATTGCAGTACTGAATGCGTTGCGGGAGATTGGACTGGTTCCGGTGTTGCGGGCACAGTCGGTAGAACAGGCAATGGCGCTGGCCGACGCAATAGCCGCCGGCGGTGTCACTGTGCTGGAAGTGACGATGACCGTGCCGGGTGCAATTCAGGTGATGCGGAAACTGGCGGAACAACGCCCAGACATTCTGATTGGCGCGGGAACCGTGCTCGATGCGGAGACGGCACGGATGTGCATCCTCGAAGGAGCGCAGTTCGTCGTTAGCCCAGCACTGAACCTGCAGACAATCGAAATGTGCCATCGCTACTCCGTGGCGGTGTTGCCTGGAGCGTTGACACCGACAGAGATTGTGACCGCGTGGCAGGCCGGAGCGGACGTGGTGAAGGTCTTTCCCGCCAGTGCCATGGGTGGTGCAAAGTATCTGACCGCCCTCAAGGGACCGCTCCCGCAGATCGAGATGATCCCTACCGGCGGGGTCATGCTGGGAACGGCTGCTGAATTTCTCGAGGCAGGTGCATTTGCCCTTGGCGTGGGCTCAGACCTGGTGGCTGTGAAAGCGATTGCTGACGGCAGGCCGGAGGTAGTGACCGATATCGCTAAGAAGTACATGGAGATCGTGCGAGAGTTTCGGGCAAAAACCAAAAAATAAATTTCAAAAAAGTGGAAAATTTTCGACTCTGGAAAACGGGTCGTCAACCCACCACGTTTCACCACCAATCCACCACAAATTCACCACGATTTACCACCACGCTGCACCACGAAAATCGCAAAAACCCCTGCAAAAATGGCATTTCACCATGCCAAAAAAAAATCACACTCCGAGTTCAAGGCTTCGGCCGAGTAACCCAGAGAAGCGGTTGCCGAATCGGAAAGGTGCGCTGAAGCTCCGCATTAGGAGGATCAGGCTTGAGAGTCGTCCATAAACTTGCATACTCAGGACGGCTATAGGCGCGCGCCGCAAAGAGCAGGCTGGGCGGCCGGATGGGAAGGTCGTTAAAGTATTTCGCATCAGCTCGATACGGCCATGTGCCACGGTTGGAGATGTAGGGAAAAAGACGAGCGATGACGGTCCGCATGCCCGGACCATCCTGCAACTCATAGTCCCAGACGCTTTCAAAACGGGTGGAAAGAAGCATGCAGATGCCGGCGAACATATCCAGATTGAAGAGCGTATTGCGATAGGGATTGGGCGTCGTGAGCTCGTGGGGGAAGGTGCCATCGACAAGGATCTGCGCGCGAATCGTGCTGGATTTGAACTGGTGACGAAGAGCAGTAAGCGGCGCGTCATCAGCGACTTGGGTTAGGTGAGCGATGGCGGCAGCTTGAAGCAGCCAAGAGGTGCCGTGGTGACTCTTGTTGTCGCGAGCGAGGCCGGCTAGACGAGATCCGTTCAGCCAATCGAAATAGGCTGCAAACCATTTCTTCAGAGCGGCGTAGTCAGATTCGGTGAGGGCTTCAGAGTTGGTGAGAGAGGGAAGACATTGAACGACCTCTGCTAAATGCACGGCTTCGACGACACCCTCGAAACGGCCGGTCTTTGCGGGTGGAATGGTCTGGCAGTAGAGAAGGCTTGGAGTCATGCGAGTTGCCGGGTCGAGTAACCAGGCCCGTAGATGGGTAAGGGCTTGTTGCGCGTAGCGCGCCTCGCTTGTGAGCACGAAGGCTGCGGTTAGTGCGGGGACACAGATACTGAAGTTGAGCAGAGCATCGCGATGAGCGGTGAAGGCGTCGGGGTTGGAGGGTCCGGTGTTGTGAATGATGTAGGGGCCGGTGGGGTTGGCGGGATCGGGGAAGTAGTCTTCGGCTTCGGAGTAATAGTCGTGCGGGGTACCGGGGCTGCGGGGGCAGGGAAGAGTGGTCAGCGGGGTTGGGGACTGAGTCAGGTACCGGGCGGCGGCCTCGAGGATGCGGTCGTGATCGATGGCAGCTACGTCGGGGCGGGAGGTCGATTTGGTCTGGGACAGGAGGAGGCGTGGGGCCACAAGAAGCGTGGCGGCTTGCGAGCAGAAGATTCGGCGGGTGGTTGCCATGGCGGATTGAGCTTCCGGCGGAAGAGTATCACGATGGGCGGCGGGACGCCTCAACTGCGGGATCGCCTCAGCTGCGGGATCGTGTTGGGTGGTTGGTAACGATAGGATTGTAAGTAATGCGAGTGTGGTGGCAATCCTGGGCTCTGGTGGCTTGCTTGATGTTCGGTGCTGCGCCAGCCTGCGCTGCTGGGCGTCCGGTCCAGGTTTGTGTGCAGGATCAGCGAGGGTTGCCGATTGTCGGTGCGCGTGTGCATGTCCAGGGAGATTCGACGCCGGCGGCCGTGAGCGATGCTGGTGGATGCGTGACGGTGAATGTTGAAACGCAGGCGATGGTGGAGATCACACGAGACGGGTTCAGCCGGGTGGTACGTGCTTTATGGGAGGAGAACCGGAGGATGGTGGTGATGCAGGTGGCCGGGGCCGTGCAAGAGGTGCAAGTGACGGCTGCGCGGTCGCCGTTGGCGCTGGATGCGACCGCGAGCAGTGTGCGAACGATGACCGGCGAGCAGTTGCGCGAGGCGCCTGGTTATACGCTGGATGACCGGTTGAGGCAGGTGGCTGGGTTTCAGCTGTATCGGAGAACGAGTTCGTGGGTCGCGAATCCGACGACGGAGGGAACGACGCTTCGGGGGTTGGGTTCGACGGCTGCGAGCAGGACGCTGGTGTTGAGCGACCAGGTGCCGTTGAACGATGCGTATGGAGGGTGGATTCACTGGAGTGAGATTCCCGCGTTGGCTATCCAGGATGTTGAGCTGATGCGGGGGGGAGCGTCGGATTTGTACGGCTCGAGTGCGATCGGTGGCGTGATCGATGTGGTTCCGGTGGTTCCGAAGAGTTTCGACTACGGGTTGAATGTGGCTGGGGCGAGTGAGGATACTTCGACCGTCGATGGTTTAATTGCGGCTGGCTGGCGGGGTTGGAGTGGTCTGGCGGCGAGCAGTTTGTTTCGGACGGGTGGGTACATTTTGACGGCTCCTCAGTTTCGCGGGCCGGTGGATATTCCTTCGAACGTGCACTCGCAGAGTGGGCGGGTGGAACTGCGGCGGAGTGTGGGGACGGATGGAGATGTGTTTGTGCGGGGCAATGTGCTCAATGAGGCTCGGAGCAATGGGACGCCCTTGCAGACCAACGCGACGCGGATCTGGCGTTATGCTGGCGGAGGCGATTGGTCGGCCGGTGATGCGGGGAGATTTCTGGTTCGGGTCTATGGGACTGACCAGCACTTTCGGCAGAGTTTTTCTTCGATTAATGCGACGCGGACCTCGGAGAAGTTGACGAGTATACATTTTGATCCGTCGCAGCAGGTGGGTGGGGCGGTGCAGTGGGCGCGGAGTTACAGAAACCTGACTGTGGTGGCGGGTGGGGATTTGCTGGATAGTCGCGGGACCGACCTGGAGGAGATCTCGGAGGTGAGTTTGAGTTCGCGGCAGCGGGGCGGGGGGGTGTATGGCGAGGCGCTGTGGCAGCCGGCGACGTGGTCGATTGCGTTCTCTTCGCGGTTCGATCACTTTGGGAGTTTCGACGCGCATCAGGTGGGAGGGATTCCGCAGCCGCTGCCGAGCATCAGCCAGAATGTTTTCAATCCGCGGCTTGGGGTGGTGAAGAAGATTAATGGGACGTTGTCGCTGACCGGGTCCGGGTTTCGGGCATTTCGTGGGCCGACGATGAATGAACTTTATCGCCAGGGGCAGGTGGGGCAGCAGATCACTTTGCCGAACGCCAGTCTGCAGGCGGAGCGGGCGACTGGGTTTGAGGTGGGAGCGCTGGTGGGGCTGGAGAGGTTCGGGTCGGTGCGGGGAAGCTACTTCTGGACGGAGGTGAATCGGCCGGTGGCTGCGGTGACGCTGCTTTCGACACCGACTTCGACTTTGTTGAAGCGGGAAAACCTGGGGCAGTTGAGGAGTGACGGGCTTGCGTTGGAGTGGCAGTTGCAGCCGGCTAGATTCATGTCGGTGATTGGCGGCTATCAACTGGCGTTTGCCACGGTGACGAAGTTTCAGGCTGATCCGACGCTGGTAGGGAACTGGATCCCGCAGGTGCCGCGCAATATGGCGACGGTTCAGGTGCGGTTTCAAAACCAGCGGCTGGGAGTGTTGAGTGTGGACCTGCGGACCAGCGGGCAGCAGTTTGATGATTCGGCCAACCAGTTTCTGCTGGCGGGGTATGCACAGGTGGATCTGTTTGTTCAGCATGTCTTTGGGCGGAGATGGACGGTTTACAGTGGGATGCAGAACCTGCTGAACCAACCGCTGCAGGCAGGCAAGACACCGATCCTTACCCTGGGAGCTCCGATTACGGTGTTGGGTGGGGTGCGGTTCAGGCGCTAGACCCCCCACAGTGTTTAGGTCTGGATTTGCTCCTATACAGGCAAGCGACATGAAAAAAGCCCTCGAATTTGTCGAGGGCTTTTGTCAAGTGATGCCATCCTCCTCTTGGAACGAAGGACAGCGGGTAGGATAGGTATGTTGTTGTGGATTGAGAGATTAGGCCGGACTTCGGCTATTCGGCGATCGAGGCGGAGTGCAGGCTGGTGAGGCGCCCTTCCATCTTTTGTTTGCGGCGGCGCTTATCGGCCAGGCGGCCGTAGGTGGTTTCGAGTTGTCTGTGCATTTTGGCGGCGGCACCGGAGAAGGCATCCTCGATGTCTGCGGATTTATTGGTAACCACAAGGGATTGGTGACGTTTGGCGCGGGCTTCGAGGACGCAGCGTTTGTCTTTCGGACCGGTTTTTTGTACGTTTTCACCGGTCAGGTGAACTTCGACCCGGGTGAGATAGGGGTCGAATCGTTGCAGGAGGTTGTTGATATAGGCTCCGATGGAGTCGGAAAGCCTGCCGTGCATTGAGATATTGTTGTCGCTGTTGATCTGGACCTGCATGCACATCTCCTTTTTTTCACGCATGAACAACTCCTTTCACACGTCTGAAAGGTTAGATGCAAGCCTGTGGTATGGCGTGGCCGCAAGGTTGTAGTTCCTTAGTACTTTTGGGGGATGAAAAAAGTGGGTCCAGGAGTGGCTGAGGTGGGTAGAGAAGCGGATTTCTCCGCTGTGCTGCTCACGGTGAGACTGGTCGAAATGACTTTTGTTGTGTGCGGGAAGGATGGCGCTGCAAAAGCAAGGACAAAAGCAACAGCAGATCCCTGACGGGATGACAAACAAAGGAACAGGCAACAGCAAAGGCAACGGCAGATCCCTGCGGGATGACAAGCAAAAAACAACGCGACGACGAACGCGGTATGCTCGGGGGATGCCCAGGAAAAAGATGGTTTGGTCAGTGTGCGCGCTTTGTTTTGTGCTTTTGCCCTGCGTGGTGGGGCGGGCTCAGGGGACGAAGGATGGGGTGGTGTTGCCTTCGGCAACGGGAGTGCAGGCGGAGACAGACGAATATACGCGGTATGAGTTGCTGGCGCCGGAGACAGCGAGCTTCAAGATCTACTACGAGGTGACGGCGACGACGGCGGGGGCAAAGTTTTTTTATAACCCGATTCGTAAGGGAAGTGTCGCGAGCGATGAGAGTGTTTTTGATGCGATGACGGGCAAGCCGCTGGAATTTGCGGTGGTGAACGGCGCGGAGGCAAAGAAAGACCCCTTGATGGCGAAGGCCGATGAGGGGACGGACTACATCAAGGTGACGCTGGCGAGGCCGGTGCCGGAGAACGGGCAGGGTCGCGTGGTGATCGTGAAGACGTACAAGGATGCGAAGAGCTACTTCGTGGAGGGGAAGACGATTGTGTTCAATCGTCCGCTGGGAATCAGGCGCAACAAGGTAGTGCTGCCGGTGGGGTATGAGGTGGTGGGGTTGACGGTGCCGTCGCAGATACGGACCGAGAAGGATGGGCGGATTGCGGTGAGCTTCATGCATGCGGGGACGGGTGAGGCTCCGCTGGTGCTGAAGGCAGTGAAGGATGCGCGGACCGGGGCGGCTGCGATGCCGAAGGAGTTGACGAAGGAGAAGAGCTGGGAGTCGCCGTTTGCGGGGGAGACGGAAGGGGAGCGGTTGTCGGAGCGGGCTTATCAGGACCGCGATATCGTTTATTTTTTGCAGCAGCCGGAGACGCATGCGTTCAGCCTGTATCACGACTACACGGAGCGGAGACCGGGGATTAATGGATATGCGAATGTGGTGCGGACGGGAAGTGTCGCGAGTCATCCTTCGGCTTACATCCTGGATACAGGTGAGAAGCTGAAGACGGAGGAGATGAGTGGGGCGGAGATGATTGTTTCGAAGATCCATACCGGGGAGACGGTGGAGGCGAAGGACCGGGTGGTGGTGATTCCGTTTCCCTCGGCGGTGAGGGCGGGCGAGACGTTGCGGCTTCGGATTGCGGAGACGTATACGGCTCCGGTGAGTTATCGGCTGGATGGGGATGAACTGGTGTTCGACCGGAGTCTGGGGCGGCCACGGAATGCGGTGGTGTTGCCGAGTGGGTGGTACTGCACGGCAAGTGCTGCTCCGGCTACGGTGACGCAGTTGCCGGATGGAAGGGTCAGGCTGGACTACTGGGATGATCGGGCGGAGGCGGTGGATGTTTTGTTGAAGGCGAAGCGAAGGGTGCCGGTGGAATGAAGACGGATCGCGCTACGTGCGATGCGCGCACGCCCACCTTAGCGACGATGAAACCGTTGCGAAGAGAGACACCTGCTGCGTAGTTTGAAGTGGCCGTTAGAAGCCTAGTTTGTCGTCGGCGGAGGGTCCGTAGAGTGCGGGGACCGGGACGTTGTTGAGGCGGAGGTAGACGCCTAGCTGGGCGCGGTGGTGGATGACGTGGTTGAAAAACATGCTGCGGTAGAGGAATGAGCGAGGGGCGTCGGCAATGACCTTGTCGCCCCATGACATCTTCCAGTTCTTCTGGAGATGCTCGTCGCTGGAGTCGGCGAGGTGTTTGCGGGCTTTGGCAGAGAGAGCATCGAAGTCGGCGAGGAGCTTTTCGCGGGAGACGAAGGTCATATCGGGCCACGTGTGAGTGGCGAGATCGAGTTCGTCGGTGGAGAGGATGTTGATGCCGAAGCGGGGCAGGGTAGAGACGTGGACGGCGAGGCGTCCCATGGGCATGGATTTTTCATGACACTTAAATTCAGGATTGTTTTCGGGGATGCGCTCGAGTGTGGTGCGGATACCCTGCATCTCGGTGTCGAAGTCCTGCAGGAGAATGTCTGCGATGGTCATAAGATTCCTTTCGTTAGTTGCTATAGTCAACCTGTTCCATACGTGAGAACGATCTGGCCGCAAAGGTTACAAGCGTTCTGTGCATTGTCCAAAAGAGAGGTGCTACTCATGAAGTATCCCTACGCACCATGGACCTTAACGTAGCCCTACTGGCAACATGGTGTCAGTAGTCATTACCCAGCTTTCGAATTCGTGCTTGAGTCATTTCGCTTGTCCTAGAGGCCGGTGATGTTGAAGCCGCAGTCGACGTAGGTGATCTCGCCGGTGATGCCGCTGGCTAGATCGCTCGCGAGGAAGAGGGCGGCTCCGCCTACTTCGAGTTGGTCTACGTTGCGGTGGAGGGGGGCGCGTTCGGTGACGGCATCGAGGATTTTGCTGAAGTCGCCTATGCCGCGGGCGGCGAGCGTTTTGATGGGGCCGGCGGAGATGGCGTTGACGCGGATGTTCTTTGCGCCTAGCGATGCTGCTAAGTAGCGGACGGTGGCTTCGAGGCCGGCCTTGGCTACGCCCATGACGTTGTAGTTGGGGAAGACCTTGGTGGAACCGTAGTAGGTGAGGGTGAGGATGGAGCCGCCCTCGGTCATGAGCGGGACGGCGGCGCGGCTGACGGCGATGAGCGAGTAGACGCTGACGTCGTGGGCGATGCGGAAGTCTTCGCGGGTGGTGAGGAGGAAGTCGTTTTTGATGGCGTCGGCGGGAGCGAAGGCTACCGCGTGCACAATCGTGTGCAACGTCCCGTAGGTCTCTTTGAGGGTGGCGAAGAGGGCGTCGATCTCGGCGTCGACCGAGACGTCGCACTGGTAGGCTTTGGCGTCCTTGAGCTCGGGGATCAGGGAGTCGGCCTCTTTTTTGAGGCGCTCGTTCTGGTAGCAGATGGCGAGGGTGGCGCCGGCTTCGGAGAGCTTCTGGGCGATGCCCCAGGCGATGCTGCGTTTGTTGGCGAGGCCGAAGACGACGGCGACTTTGCCCTTGAGATCAATCATCGTGGAACGGGTTCCTTTCAGGTGCGGGATGCGACTTAGAGGATAGCAGCCGGGATGGGCTGGTGCTATCGCTGCAGGAGGTCGCCGTGACTGGCGGGGAGAATGATCGGCTGCTGGTCCTCTTTGGCGGCGGTCTCGTGGAGGAGGAGGCGGCAGCAGTTGCGGCCCGCGTTTTTGGCGGTGTAGAGTGCCTTGTCGGCGCGGGCGAGGAGAGGGCCTGCGATTTCGCCGGCAGCGGCCTGAGTGAGGCCGATGCTGATGGTAAGCGGAATCGGCTCGCCGGGTATCGAAAGCTCGCGCACCGACTGCTCGATGCGGGTGGAGACCGTGAAGGCTTCGGAACTGGAGGTGTGGGGGAGGATGAGAAGGAACTCGTCGCCACCGAAGCGGCCGAGGAGATCGTGCGGACGCAGACGGCCGGAGATAGCGGAGACGACGTCGCGGAGGGCCGCGTCGCCGGCTGCGTGTCCGGCGTGATCGTTGATGGCTTTGAAGTGGTCGATGTCGATGAGGGCGATGGTCAGGTTCTGGCCGAGGCGGGCTGCCCGCTTGAGTTCCGTGTCGAGCTTCTGCTCTATGCCGCGGCGGTTGAGGACACCGCAGAGCAGGTCCCGTTCCGACTCGTCTTTGACCAGGCTGAGGAGGTCGCTGCAAAGCATGAGCAGGAAGGACAGGCCGATGAGAAACATGAAGGTGACGCTGAGCAGGACCGACACTGTCTGCAGGACAGCACGCTGCTGCGAAGATGGCGGGTGTCCGAGTACAAGCAGAAAGTAGACGCGGTTCAAAGCGAAGATGGCGTAAGCCGCCATGAGGAAAGCGAAGATCTTCAGGAAGATTCTGTCGGCTGCCTGACGGAAGATCTCGAGAGCGATGACGCCGCGGACGAGGAAGAAGCTGACGGCGATGACGTAGGTGAGGGCTATGGTGTGGTCGTGCGAGAGATTAAGGTAGATGGTGAGGACGGAGGCGACGATCGTGAGAGCCCAGGCGGAGCGAATCCTGCGCGGACTTTTGAAGAAGTGAAGGACGCCGGTGTAGAAGAGGACGAACGCGGAGAGCAGGAGGCAGTGGGAGACGACGATGGAGAGGAAGTTTGGAATGGAGCCGGAGAGGACTAAGAGCAGGTTGGCGATCGTGGCCAGAAAGAAGGCAAAGGCGACCGAGCCTGCGCCGCGCAGGTAGGGATAGATGATCTTCATCGAGCAGAAGACGATCGCATATATCAGCGTCAATACGATCTGACAGCCGAGAAGAGTACCGACATCTACCGACGCAATCAATGACATTCGTTGCAGCCTGTGTGGCGATTTTATGCGTCTGGTTACGAGAAACGAAAGAATCTGATGTTACAGGAGCGTTAGTAGTTATGGGTTTGCGATTGAAATCAGGGGGTGGTGAGCCAGTCGTACTGGGCTTCGGTGAGGGGCACTACGGAGAGACGGAACTGGCGGAAGAGGATGGAGTCTTTGAAGACGGGGGCGGCGCGCATGTCGTCGAGGGTCTTTGCCTGCTTGAGGGGTTTGCCGGGCTGGATGCGGACTTTGGGGTCTTTGGGGTTCGAGGCGTCGACGGAGACGACTTTGGCGGTGCCGACGGCGGCTTTGCCTACGTTCGAATGGTAGATGATGAGTTTTTCGCCGGGTTTCATGCTGCGGAGGTTGAGCAGGGCGGTGGGGTTCGAGATGCCATCCCAGGTGGTTTCGCCGTCGCGGACCAGGTCGTCGAAGGAGTAGGTGGTGGGTTCGGTTTTGAGGAGGTAGGGCATGGGTGTGTTGCTCCGTGGTGGAAGGGGGTCCCCCTCCGGTGAAATGTGCGCAAAGTGTTCGAACGATGAAGTTTAGGTCCGTACTTCGGGTGTTGATTTCGAGAAAAGTCCCATTTTTCGGGTTCGTTCGTTGCAAAGTCTTCGAAGATATAGGTTTGCGGCGATGCTATCGACGCCCTGGCTCGGTCTTGATCGTTGCTACGTGAACAGTATAGCCAGTGGGAGGGTGTCTTCTGTCAAGTGTGGGCTTCTGCTCGGAAGGGTCCACTGCGCAGACATGGGCGGGGATGGGGCGAGGTCGTTGCCGTTTTAGCCGCCGAGGTCGATGTGGCGGACTCCCGTGACGGGTTGGCCTAGGAAGTTGGAGCCGAGGCGCTGGAATTTTTCGATGGAATCGGTGGCGTAGAAGAGGCAGTTCTGCGCGATGTGTTCTGAGCGGCGAGCGATGGCGGAATGGGCGGCTACGGTGTGGGCGGTGGCTTGAGCTGAGTCGATGATGTGTAGCGGGTGGTTGAGGGAGGCGAGGGTGCGGCGGATGGCGGGCTCGAGGAGGGGGTAGTGGGTGCAGCCGAGCAGCAGTGTCTGGGTTGCAGGGGCGGCGGTCAGGGCTTCGGTTAGGTAGATTTTGAGGACTTCGTCGGTGATGGGGTGGTCGATCCATCCCTCTTCTACGAGAGGGACGAGGAGGGGGCAGGCTTTTTCGTAGGCTTCGAGGCCGAGGGCGTTGAGGGCGCGGGTGTAGGCGTGGGACTGGACGGTGGCGGCGGTGGCGAGGACCAGGACGTGGTTTTCGATTGGCGAAAGGGCCGGGTTGGCAGAGGCTGGGGCTAGAGAGGCGAACCGCAGGTCCTTCGACTCCGCTGCGCTTCGCTCAGGATGACACGGTAAATTTGGCTCAGAGGTGGAATTCTGATCGGAATGACGCTGTAAATTTTGCTCCGGATGACACGGTGAATTTTTACCTGAGAGAGTGAGGGCGGCCTGGGCTCCGGGTTCTACGACACCGATGACGGGGATGGGGAGCGCGCTCTGGATGTCTTCGAGGGCGAGGGCGGTGGCTGTGTTGCAGGCGATGACGAGGAGTTCTGCGCCTTGTTCGTGAAGGAAC
>DATMPD010000221.1:0-12076 GCA_035567955.1 Edaphobacter sp. | reverse complement strand
CCAGCCCGGAAAGAGATTCGATGAGCCCGCAGAACCCGAACCAGACGCCCCACCAGGGACAAGATCAGCCCACCCTCAAACTCTCCAGCACCGAGGACTACCGCGACGGCTACGCCAACAGCGTCCAGGTTCGCATGAGCGTCTGGGACTTCTTCCTCGTCTTCGGGACCATGAGCCAGCAGAGCGCCGACGAGCTGACCGTCAAAAACTTCCAGGGCATCTACCTCAGCCCTCAGCAGGCCAAGGCTCTCTGGAACGTGCTCGGCCACAATCTCGCCCAGTACGAGCAGACCTTCGGCTCTATCACTCTTGAGCAGCTCCCCCAATCCGGCGGCGGCCCCGTCAACTAAAAGCGTGCCCCTCCTAACCAGAGCAGGAAAAGACGGCCCGCAATCGACCGGCGACATCCCTCTCTGGATGCTCTACCCGCTCTTCTTCGTCGGCATCTATCTCTCGCACTACCGTCTCCTCCGCCTACCTTACTTCTGGGACGAAGCCGGCTACTACGTCCCTGCCGCCTGGGACTTCTTCCGTCTCGGCGTCTTGATCCCACAGACCACTGTCACTAACGCCCACCCGCCCCTCCCCTCCGTTCTCCTCGCCGCTTGGTGGCACCTCTCCGGATACGTCGTCAGCGGCACCCGCACCCTGGTCTGCATGGTCGCGGCGGCCGCTCTGCTCGGCGTCTTCAAACTCGCAAAAAACCTCACCACCACCGCGGTCGCCGCAGTCACCGTCGTCCTCACCGCAATCTATCCCATCTGGTTCGCGCAAAGCACGCTCGCGCACGCCGACATCTTCGCCGCCGCCTTCACCCTCTGGGGACTCGCCTTCTACTTCGATCGCACCGAACCCGCGAGCGACAGGAACGCGTTCTTAGGCGCACTCATGTTCTCTCTCGCCGCGCTCTCCAAAGAGACGGCAATCGTAACCCCTGCAGCTCTCGCCCTCTGGGAAACGAGTCTCCTGATCCGCGATCACCGCGGACCGATCCCGCGTCGACTCTACCTGAACTGGCTGTTAGCCCTGCTCGCACCGATCCTCCCGCTAGCGGCGTGGTACGCCTATCACTACCACCACACCGGCTTCGTCTTCGGCAACCCCGAGTTCCTCCGCTACAACGCCACCGCGAACCTCGATCCCTACCGCATCGCACTCTGCCTCTGGCATCGCCTCCTCCATCTGACGACCCACATGAACATGTTCGTCCCGGTCGTGTGCGCAATAGCCGTCCTCTTCATTCCCGTCTCCTCTAGCGCCCCACCAGCCATCGCAAAACCACAGCTCAAAGCCATCGCCGCCGTCCTCCTCGCCAACTGGATCGCCTTCTCCATCCTCGGCGGCGCGCTGCTCACCCGCTATCTGCTCCCGATGTATCCGCTCATCCTCCTCCTCTGCGTAGCCATCTGGCATCGTCATCTCCGCCAATGGTGGGCTCTCGCTGCGCTCAGCGCTGCGGCCTTCCTCGCCGGCATCTGGATCAATCCACCCTACGCCTTCGCCCCGGAGGACAACCTCACCTATCGCGACATGGTCGTCGTCCATCAGCGCGCCATCCGCTTTATCGACCAAGTCTACCCGCAGGCCACCGTCCTCACGGCATGGCCCGCCACCTCCGAACTCAATCGCCCCGAACTCGGATACACCAACCATCCCATCAAGACTGTCGCCATCCAGAACTTCGCGATCGACCAGATCCAGAAGGCCGCAGCCGATCCCGGAAGCTACGACGTAGCCCTCATCTTCTCGACCAAGTGGGCGCCGCCACCGGGTCGGATCAATCTCGGCAACCGCAACGAATCTGCGGACACAAAATACTTTGACTTTCATCGCGATCTCTCCCCAACCGAGGTCGCGGCCATGTTACACGGCGACGTCGTGTGGCAAGCTCACCGCAAAGGAGAGTGGGCCGCCGTCATTCATTTCCCCCGCATCGTCGAAGCCGCACTGATTCAGCCCGACAGACATTGACGATCTATACTCATATCTGTGACATCGCACGCTCAACTTCGCCGTCTGCTTCTGCCACTCCAAAGATGCTGGCCCGCACTGTTGTTGATCCTGGTGGCTCTTCCGGCACTCCCCCAATCAGCCCCAAAACCAGAAGCGCCGGAGACCGGCGGTCGCGTTGTCCTCGTCCTGCCCTTCGACAATCGCACCGGGCAGGCCAACCTCGCCTGGATCGGCGACTCCTTCCCCGACACCCTCAACCAGCGCCTCGCTTCAGTAGGGTTCCTCACCATCACCCGCGACGACCGGCAGTTCGCTCTCGACCACCTTGGCCTTCCCGTTGACTTCAGACCCTCCCGCGCATCCACCATCCGCATCGCCCAAACCCTCGACGCCGATTTCGTCATTGTAGGCAGCTACACCGTAAGCAACGGCCGTATCGCCGTGCAGGCGCAGGTGCTCGAGGTCAACAAGCTGCGTCTCTCTCAACCTCTCGAAGACTCGAGCGAACTCGCTCGCCTCTTCGACGTGGAGAACGCCATCGCGTGGAAAGTCGCAAGGCAGATCGATCCACACTTCAATGTAGCCGAGCAGACCTTTCTTGCCGCTTCAGACGCCGTCAAGCTCAGCGCCTTTGAAAACTACATCCGCGGCACCGACGCAACCACGTCGCAGGAACGAATCAAGCGGCTGCAGATGGCCATACAGGACACGCCCAACTACCCAGCCGCGCTCCTCGCCCTCGGCAAGGCCGAATTCGCCCAGCGCAACTACGACGGGGCAGCAGTAACACTTGCCAAAATCCCTCGAGCCGATAGGCGCGCGCTCGAAGCCAACTTCTACATCGGCCTCTCCCGCTTCAACTCCGGAAAGTACGCCGAGGCCGAATCAGCTTTCGCCTTCGTCGCCAGCAGGCTGCCCCTTCCCGAGGTAGTCAACAATCAGGCTGTCGCCGCCAGCCGCCAGGGCCACGATGCTGTCCCGCTATTTCAACGCGCCTCCACCGCCGACCCCAACGACGCGGACTATCACTACAACCTCGCCGTTGCCCTGCTGCGGAAAGGAGACTTCGCCGGAGCGCAACCAGAGGTTGACCTCGCCTTGAAACTTCGCCCAGGCGACACAGAAGCAGCGGAACTAAAAGCCAGCATCAGCGCCGGTCGACACATCACTTCGTCGGCCAAGCCCCTCGCAAGCGCCGCAACCCCCTCGGACTTCGCACCTCTGGAACGCATTCGCCGCACCTATTCGGAAGCATCGTTTCGCCAGGCTGCCTTCCAACTCGACCAGATGCGCGCCGCCCGTCTGGCCATGCTTCCCCCCGCAGAGCAAGCTGCACAGTACACCCAACTCGGTCACGACTACCTCGCCCAGGGTTTGATCCCCGAAGCCGAACAGGAGTTCCAGGCCGCCATCGCCGCCGACGCCTCCTCTGCCGTAGCCCATGCCGGTCTGGCTCAGGTGCGCGAGCGAAGCGGAAGCGCAAACGATGCTCGCGCCGAGGCCCAGGCCTCACTCCTCCTGCATCCCAACGTCCCCGCCTACCTCGTGCTCGCCCGCCTCGATCTGCAAACGAACGATCTGGCTTCCTCCGCAACCAACGTCAGCAAGGCGCTCAAATTAGAACCGAAGGATACCGCAGCCCAGGGCATGCGCCAGGCCCTGCAGGCGCGAGGACAGAGCCTCCCATGAGGCGCCTTCTCAAAACCGTCCTCGTATTACTGATAACGCTCTCCTGCCTACTGCCCGCGACACTCTCCGCCGAAACCGCAGCCCCCGTCGTCATCAAACTCACCCTCCACGACACCATCCAGCCCATCACCGCCGACTATCTCCAGCGCGGCCTTCATGAGGCTGCCCGCCAGCACGCCGAATTGGTCCTCGTCTCTATGGGTACACCGGGTGGGCTGCTCGAATCCACCCGTGTCATGGTCCAGGCCATCGAAAACTCCCCTGTCCCCGTCGTCATCTTCATCTCGCCAACCGGCAGCCGGGCAGGCTCCGCCGGCTTCTTCCTCCTCGAAGCGGCCGATATAGCCGCGATGGCTCCAGGGACCAACGCCGGGGCCGCCCATCCCATCCTCGCGGGCGGCGGCCAGATCGACCCGGTCCTCAAACAAAAAATCGAGAACGATGCCGCAGCCTTTCTCCGCTCCTACGCCGGCCGCCGCGGACGCAACGTACAGGCCGCTGAGGATGCCATCCGCAACTCAAAATCCTACAGCGACGAAGAAGCCCGCAACTTGAAACTTATCGACCTCGTCACCCCCGACGACGCCTCTCTCCTCACCGCGCTCGACGGTCGCGAGATCCATCGCTTTGATGGCGCCACCCAGACCTTGCATCTGCACGGAGCCACAATCGTCACCACCGCCCCTTCCCTGCGCGAGCGTCTGCTCAGCAAGCTCACCAACCCAGACACCGCCGTTCTGCTTCTCGTCCTCGGCGGCCTTCTCATCTACCTCGAGTTCAACGTCCCCGGCACCGTCGTACCCGGCTCCCTCGGCACGCTGTTCGTCCTCCTGAGTCTCTTCGGCCTGAACCTTCTCCCTGTACGCCACACGGCCATTGCCCTGCTGCTCGCAGCAGTCCTTTTGATCGTGCTCGAGGCAAAGTATGGCGGCCACGGGGTGCTCGCCACAGTCGGCGTCGGTTGCCTCGTCTTCGGCCTCGCCACCCTCGTCGATGGCCCCATCCCCGAGCTGCGCGTCCACACCGCAACCGCGGTAGGCGCCGGCCTGGGCTTCGGAGCCATCTCCTTCGGCCTCGCCTGGATCGCCCTGCGAGCGCGACGCAGTAAAGTCCTCACCGGGCCTCAGGCGATGATCGGCGGAACTGCCATCGCGCGCACCCCGCTCAACCCCAGCGGCCAGGTCGAGATCCGCGGCGAACTCTGGCAAGCCTCCCTGCGCGGCGCGGCATCACTCGCCGTCGGATCTGCCGTCTCCGTGCGAGGCGTCGACGGCCTCGTCTTAATCGTAGAACCCGCGGAGAATCCCGCTTGATTTCCTATGCAGCGCCCGTCTGCGTCCGCGCCAGAGTAGACTAGAAGGACAGTAGTTTCGATAAGGGAGTTTTGTCTTAATGTGGAATGTGTCTCGCCCGTTGTGTGTCCGGAGTGTTTTCTTTTGCTTGTTGCTAACCGCCGCCGGATCAACCGCTCAAGCGCAAACAGCCTCTACGAATCCGGCTCTCGACAAGCAACTCTCCCGCATCGATCTAGGCGTCCTAGGCGTCGGCGTCTTTAACAAGAGTTCCAACGGTGTCGCAACCGTCAACGGCCACCCAAACACAGCAGTCAATCTCAACCCCAGCAACACGGCGGGAGCTATCGTCACTCTTCGTTACACGGTGAAACCCTTCGTCGGTTTTGAGTTCAACTACGGCTACGCGCGATACACCCAGACCTTTACCCCTTTCGGCTCACAACCAAACGGCGGCGTACAACAGAACGCAAGCGAGTACACGTTTGGCTACGTCGTCCATGCCAAAAAGCAGTACTTCGGATTGACCCCCTTTGCATCGGGAGGGGCGGGCACAACGGTCTTTCGGCCGACTCCGGGCGGTGGGCTGGCACTGCCCGAACAGGCCCGCGCAACCTACTACGTCTCAGTCGGGGCGGAGACCACTGTTTTGTCGCCCCACTTCGGCGTTCGCGCACAGTACAGGCAACTCTTCTTCAAAGCTCCCGACTTTTTGACAAACTACCTGACCATCCAGCAGCACACTACGACCTACGAGCCAGGGATCGGCTTCTTCCTGCGATTCTAACCGGCAACGGGTCCCGCCGCTGCGGCTGCTTTACAATCGCAGCGGTGGCCGTTGTCTGGTACCACCAGAGGTCTCACCCATGATGTCTCTCCCGCTCCTCTTCGCCATCGTCATCGTCGTCCTTTACCTGATCAACGCCCTCAACATTCTGAAAGAGTACGAGCGGGGAGTCATCTTTCGACTCGGGCGTGTGAAGGAGACAGCCAAAGGCCCCGGAGTCATCTGGGTCTTCCGCCCCCTCGACCAGATCGTTCGCGTCAGTTTGCGGCAGGAGGCGATGGAGGTCCCCGCCCAGGACGTCATCACCCGCGACAACGTCACCCTGAAAGTCAACGCCGTCATCACCCTTCGCGTTGTCGATCCCACCAAGGCCGTCATCGAGGTAGCCAACTACATCTATCAGACCTCTCAGTTCGCGCAAACCACCCTGCGCTCCGTGCTCGGCGAAGTTGACCTCGACGGCCTGCTGGCCCACCGAGAAGCCCTGAACGTCCGCATCCAGACCATCATCGATGGCCACACCGCACCCTTTGGCGTCAAAGTCGTCTCGGTCGAAGTCAAGCAGGTCGACATGCCCGAGTCCATGCTCCGGGCCATGGCCAAACAAGCCGAGGCCGAACGCGAACGCCGCGCCAAAATCATCCACGCCGAAGGCGAATTCAACGCCGCAGCCAAACTCGTTGAGGCGGCCGCACTTATGGCGACTCAGCCCATGACGCTCCAGCTCCGCTATCTCCAGACCCTCACCGAGATAGGTGTCGAGAAAAATACCACCATCGTCTTCCCTCTACCCATGGAGCTCATAAACCTGTTCAATAAGACATTCACTCCTGACGCAACTCTGGAGAAGAAGGTCTAACCGTGAACACTCGATATGAAAACGATCTCTACGAACCTGCAGAACAGGACCGTGAGATCTCACTAAGCACCACCACCATCCTTGGCATCTTCTTCGCACTCGCCCTCCTCTGCGCAGTCTTCTTCGGCTTTGGCTACTCCATGGGCAGAAAGTCCGCGCAGCCCGTAAGCGGTGCCTCCTCCGAAGTGACAACAAAATCGGAAAATACCAGCTCCAAACCTTCCCCGGGAAGTCCTGCAATTCCTTCGACCTCTTCCGCCGCAAGACAAAGCGAGACTCAATCTGCCATCACCCCGCCCGATTCCACGAACCTTGCAGGCGAGGACAGTCCACACGCCCCCAGCCCCATCAAAGCAGCCGTTCCCAGCCCTCGCACCGAGGTGCCTGCCGAACTGCCAACCAGATCAGCCATCAAGCCGGCCGGCATCATTCCCGTCGCAGCGTCACTACCCTCACCAGGGTCTTCCGTCGTGCAGGTTGCCGCCATGTCGCATCAGGAGGACGCAGATGTCGTGGCTGTCGACCTGAAACGACGAGGCTATGCCGTCGCCGTCCGCCACGAGCCGCAAGACAAGCTATTCCACGTTCAGATCGGCCCGTTTAGCAACAAAAAAGAAGCCGACGCCATGCGTCAGCGGTTGCAAACTGACGGTTACAATAACGCCATCGTCAAATAGACTCCGGCTGCATCTCCGGCGGCAGCGCCTCCGCAATCGCGCTCCTCACCGCGATCATCAGCTCCTCGCGTGTCTCGTAGTTCGACGGCTCAATCACAGGAAGCACCTGAATCCACGCCAATCCAGGCACGATCGCATTGCTTCCCTTGTGCATCATCGTTTGGGTACCGGACAGAGCAATCGGGATGATCGGCGCCTGCGTCTCCTGCGCGAGGAAGAACGGCCCTTTTTTGAACGTCGAAAGTCGCCCGTCCGGCGAGCGCGTCCCCTCCGGATACACCAGAATGTGCAGCCCGGAGCGAAGTGCATCGGCAGCTGCCTCCACGCTCGCCTGCGCCGCATCGCGGCGACTACCGCGTGCCACCGGTACAAACTTCGCCAGACGCATTGCCTTTCCCAGGATCGGGATGCTCATCAACTCCTGCTTGAGCAGCACCGAGCTGCGGCCCGGCAGCAGCGGAAGCACAACCGGTGGATCAAGGTTAGAGACATGGTTGCTCATGAAGATGCAACTGCGGCCAGCGGGAATATTCTCAAGTCCGCTGATCTCGATCTTGATGCCGGCCGCGCGCACACCCGCATTCGTGATCCACATGGCGACCCGGTAGAGAAGGCTGATATCTCCAACCAGCAACGTATAAGGAATGCCCATGATTCCGGCAATCGGGCCCAGTGTGAGATACACAAAAACCAGCTTAAAAGTCGCAAACATACCAGTTTTCAAGCATACCGCAGTTGCAAGACCGCCGCAGATCAGGCACTTGGCGTGGCCGATCTCTGCGCCGCAATAGCGCTCGGAAGCTTCTGATAAATGTTGCCAAAGCCGCCATTGGACAGGATCGCAACAACATCTCCGCCTCTAAGTTGAGGCGCGATCGCTTCCACAATGGCATCGGCATCAGAGAACAGGAATGCGGGTGTGCCGCGCGTGGTCAGCGCAGCTACAACGTGCTCCGGTTGCAGACGCTCCGGCGCCGGTATGCTCTCTGACTTGAACACCGCAGCCAATACAACCCGGTCCGCAAGCGCAAGGCTCTCGACAAGATCAAGCTCGAAGACATTACGGCGCAGCGTATTCGAGCGTGGCTCGAGAACAGCCCAGAGTCGTTGCCCCGGGTACGACTCACGCAATGCGCGTAAGGTCTCGCGAATGGCCGTGGGATGGTGCGCAAAGTCGTCGATGATCGTGACACCATCGACGATCGCGCGAACTTCAAGTCTGCGTTTGACGCTCTTGAACGTCGCCAGCGCCTCGACAATGGCCTCCGTTGGAACACCCTGCCCTGCAGCAAGAGCAGCAGCCGCGGTAGCATTCAATGCGTTGTGCTCCCCCGCCATGGGCAGAGTCAGTTGGGCAAACGCAGCCCCCTCGCGAGTTAGCGTCCACCGCGTAAGCGAACCTTCATGACGCAGATCGCACACTCGCCAATGCGAGTCAGCGCCAAACCCATAGCGCTCCACCGGACAGAACGCCTTCGCAACACACTCGCCGACATTCTCACTCCCATCGAAAGCAACAATGCGTCCGCGTCGCGGAACAAGATTGACGAGACGTTTAAAGGCAGTCTTCACGGCAGGCAGATCGACATAGATATCCGCGTGGTCGAACTCAACATGCGTAAGGATCAGCGCGTCGGGAAAATAATGCAGAAACTTAGGCCCCTTATCAAAGAAAGCAGTATCGTACTCATCCCCTTCGAGCAGAAACGGTCTCGTCGGCCGAACCATAAAGCTGGTGCCAAAGTTCTCCGCCACCCCCCCGATCAGAAAGGATGGCGCGAACGCAGAATCCCGCCGCGAAGCGACCTCGTAGATCCACGCCAGCATGCTCGTCGTCGTGGTCTTCCCATGAGTGCCTGCAACAACGAGCGACTCCCGGCCAGGCAAAAACTCATCATGCAAAATGGAAGCCATCGAACAGAATGGAATGCGCTGATCGAGCACATATTCAAGCTCAACATTGCCACGCGAAATAGCATTGCCTACGACAACAAGATCAGGCCGCGGCTCAAGATTCGTCTCCGCATAGGGTTCGCGGATCGGAATGCCAAGGCTGGCGAGCAGATCGCTCATCGGCGGATATGCGGCTGTGTCGGAGCCGGTAACGCGATGTCCCTGAAGCTGCAACATCCCAGCAAGCGAAGCCATCGCGGTGCCGCATATGCCGATGAGGTGAATGTGTTTGCTAGTTTGCATGGTCGAAAAGCTCAAGCCTAAACCGTGACAGCTGCTTCGAGAAAGTGCATCCGTGGATTCCCCGCCTCGGTAAGATCGAGCCTAGCTGAAATACCCAGCGGCAAAGTAATGTTGGAGCCACCCACATGACCACTGCGCAACCCGATACCAATAGGTCCGTCAAAGTCACGAAGCGCATGAAGAATCGCACGATCAAGATAGTTCACTTCGTCGTCCGCTGTGCATTGGCGCATGTCACCGAAGACGATGCCGGTCGCTCTCTCCAACAATCCGGCGTAGCGAAGATGAAGAAGCATGCGGTCCCATTGGTAAGGTTTCGCGCCGATATCTTCAAGAAAAAGAATACTGGCGCCGTCAATCTGCGGAGCATACGGTGTACCGAGCGCCTCGGCAACGATGGAGATACACCCCCCATTCAGCTCGCCTTTCGCGAGGCCGGGTCGGAGGATGCGCAGTCCATCTTCAACGCCAAGCGACCAGGAGCTATCGCCCTCCAGGCCGTGTCGCCAGCTCGCAACGTCCACGCCGTCGTCGCGCGAAAAGTCGGCAGCCGCCATCGGACCGTAGAAGGTAACAAGGTTAGCCTCGTTGTGCAGCCAGCAATGAAGCGAGGTGTGGTCGCTATACCCAATAAAAACCTTAGGGTTGGAGCGAATCAACGCAGCGTCAAGATGGGGAAGCAGCTCAGCCGATCCCCACCCGCCGCGAGCGCAGAGTATTCCATCAATCGCCGGATCCGCAAATGCCGCATGCAGATCCTCCAGACGATCTTCCATCGCGCCCGCGTAATAGAGTGGCCCGCTATCGAGCGCGTGGGCTCCCAGAACGGTTTTGTAACCAAGCGAGTGCAGATTTGCGATCCCGCGATGCACCAGGTCCGCCTTCGGCGTACTAGCCGGCGAAAGGATCGCAAGAGTCGCCCCGCGACGCAGCCCGGACGGCTTTACCATCGAGTTCGATGAAGTCGTCACAGCGCGGAAACCTCCCCAACGCAGATAATCTCGGCCGGCCCGATGAGGCGCATGACAGCGTCGCTGTTGGGCCACACCGTGCGTTGCACCCCTCCCTCTGCAACGGCAGTCAGTTCTCGATCAACGCCAAGCAGAGCCATCGCCGCAGCAGAGGAGGCACAGGTTCCCGTGCCGGAGGAGGTAGTAGGCCCGCAGCCTCGCTCGTAGATTCGAAAGGCAATCTCAGATGGCGAGAGAACACGCACGAACTCAACATTCGTTCCGTGCGGAAAGAGCGGGCTGGTGCTGATCTTCGCGCCAAGCTCTTGCCAGGCGTGTCCGTACGCGCTGAAGTCCTCCGTCTCGACAAACAAAACAAAGTGCGGATTCCCAACGTTCACCATAGCTCCAGGAACATTGCCCACGCCGGGCAACTCGATCGTCCGCGGCATCACACGCGGAACCCCCATCTCGCTTTCGATCACGTACAGTTGGTCAGTATGCTCGACAACGTGGCAGGTGCGAAGGCCGCCATGTGTGCCCAACGCAACGTCCTGCCTTCCCTCACTCCTCGCCAACCAGGCGGCAACGCAACGCGTACCGTTGCCGGAGAGCTCCGCCTCGCTACCATCAGCATTGAAGAGACGCAGGAACAAATCCCCGTTACCCTTACGCTCCAGGAACTCGATGCCATCGGCGCCCACGCTGGTATTCCGTGCACACAGCTTTCGCGTAAGTTCAGCATGGCGGCGCTGGGCCAGCGGCTCTTCGATAATGAGGAAGTCGTTGCCACAGGCATGCGCTTTGACGAAAGGAATCATGATGCCTCTATTGTGCCTTAGGTTCTATTCGCTGACGCAGGTTTACGACTTCGGTTGAGCCGGTGAGAAGCGATCGGATTGGTAGACGCGAGCGCACGGCTGGCCCGTGGTGCACAGAATGGTCAGCTCCGTAAGGCCCTCCGGATAAGCGGCGACGGCAGTGGATACAGGGTCACCGGCAATTGCGACGACGTACGCCGCATGCTCCGCAGGCGCTGCCAGCGCGGCTCGAAAGCTGTCATAATCTCCTTCGTTGATCGTCTGGCGCAATGGAATGCCCGCGTATTGGAGCGCGCCAACGTGATCGGAGTTGTACATCAGAATGACCGAACCTTTAGGAAGCGCAAGTAATTGGCGAGCAAGCGCGCCCTCGAAGCCCACACGAGTCGTCGAGTTGTTAATCGCCTCTTTGAGCACAAGCGGCGTGCGGTACATCATCCCCACCGTGTTGAGCGCGATAAGAAGAAGAACGATCGGCTGCATCAGCCTCTTTGAGAGCGGCTGCGATTGACCCCACCTTCCCTCCATCCACTGCACCGCGACGAAGGCGAACAGAGCAAGCGCAGGCAACATCTCCATTCCGTATCGAGAGTTGTAGTACGAGTGGGGCCAGAGCTGCGGGATAAAGATCGGCACCGAACCGTATGCGATGGAGTAGATATAGAACGGGAGCGGCAGCCAGAGGAGAATCGCCGGTAGCGCCAGGCGGCGGCGAATAGCAAGGATCTGACCGCCAATAGCTGCAGCCATAACCAGAAACCCAGTCTCCCAGAAAGCCGCGTCCACCTGCGCCGTGCGCGTGTAGTACACGAACGCCCAGAACGGGTTGTGCCACCCGTGATAGTGCTCCAG
>DATMPD010000220.1:0-2446 GCA_035567955.1 Edaphobacter sp. | reverse complement strand
CGGAAGAGCGTCCAGCTACCGAACCCGACGCGATAAACCCGGTGTGCATTCAGCCCCTCGTGCTGCGAATCGGCCCAGTAGATGAGCAGACCCGAATAAATCATCACCGCAAGCAGTGGGAAGTTGATCCAGTGCATCCAGCGGATGGCGAGCGAATGCTTATGCTCGATGGTGATTGCCATTCCCGTGGTTGCTTCCTTACGAGATTCACCACGAACGTTATTCGCCTGCGCGGCGCCCGGGTCATCCGCACTGTGGCTGGCGGAGAGGATTGCAGGCTCTGGCGCATTGTTCGATGGCTCAGTGGAAGCATCGCTCGAAAGCTCGGTTCCCTCTACCTTGAGGAGGGACCCCGGTGGCTCGGCTAGTTGATTGATTCCCGGCTTCGGACAAGACTCTGCCGCCGAAGTCGATTCATCGTCTCTCTCGATTTGATCGCGCTCGTTCATAGTTCACTCGCGTTTCCAGCAAACTCGGTCGCCATTGCGCGACACTGAGGTTCTGCATGTCGAAGACCACATAGAGCTGTTTCCAAACGGACCGCTCTCGCCGGCTTCGCGTTGGCGACCTGCGAAGTCATTGCAGTTCGGGGTGCTGGCGAATGGCCTCAGCCTTTAGAATAAAGCTACCGTCTTTGACAACTTCGTCGTTGACCTTGAGTCCCTCCAGAACCGGGTAGAAGCCATTTGAAGCGGGGCCGAGCCGTACTTGTCGTACGGCAAAGCTGCCTTCACTATCGCTGACCGGGAGGAAGACATACTGCTTCTCGCCAATGGCCTGCACCGCCGATTCGGGAACGGTCAGCCTTTTGCCGCTCGCGGACATAAATGCAACATCCATATACATGTCGAGCCGCAGGCTCTCGTCGGGATTTGCCACCTCGATGCGAGCCTGCGCCGTCCGCGTGTTGGGATCTACTTGGGGTTGGATGTAAACGACGCGGCCCTTCCAGACGCGGCCGGGGTAAGCCGGAGCGGTCACCGCGGCGGTGGTGCCCACATGGATCGTCGAGAAGTCTTTCTCGTTGATACTCGCCATCACCCACACGGTCGATAAATCCACCACGGTAAACAGCTCCTGCGACATGTTCGTTACCAAGCCCGGATTCGCTGTGCGGGTCAGCACGACGCCGTTAATCGGCGCCGGCACAGACAAGTTCGCATCGATCTGCTCGGCTTCCTTCAGCGCGGCGATCTGACGATCGCTGGCACCGAGGAGTTGCAGCTTCGTCAGCGCGGCCCGCACGTGCGCTTCATGCGCGGCGTGGTCCGCTGTCACGTCCTCCTCTTCCTGCTGACTTGCGGCTCCTAGCTTCACGAGCTTCTGCGTACGTTCCAGCTTTTTGTGATCGGCTTCCAACGCGGCGGACATTGCGAGATACCCCGTTTCGGCATCCGCCAAGTCACTGCTGAAAATCACCGCCATCGGCTGGCCGCGCCGCACATGATCGCCAAGCACGACATTGACCTGCCGGATGACGCCGCCAACGAGGGGAGTGACATGCACCTCGCGGTACTCGTCCGGGTTGACGATCCCCGGAACGCGAAGCGTGCCGGAGTTTTCCTTCAAATCCGCATGGACGGTTCGCACCTGCGCCTTCTTCAGATCGTCGGGACCAAGCACGACCTGTAACTCTGCGTTGGCCGCGGCTGCGTCCGTCGAAGCATCGATCGAGGGAGATGCCATATCGGCCATACTCGACATTGGCGCATGCTGACGTTTCTTGGGTCGGCTACTGGGTCGTGCCCCGAACCAAAGCCCGACTGAAATGGCGATGATGGCGATCGCGCCAAAACCGATCCAAATCACGCGACGACGTGGAGTAGAGTTCGTTTCCTTCTGATCCGTATTCAGCATGTCTTCACCTTTCATGGCAGGTTGGTACCGATCGCTTGTTCGAGACTAATGCGCGCCGCATACGCATAGAGCAATATGTCCGTATATCCGGTTTCGATATCGATGTAACGGCGCTGTTCCGCGATGACCTCCAGCAACGTGGTGCGGCCGTAACTGTAGGTCTGGCGGACGACATCCAGATTGTGAGCTGCCTGGTCGCGCACACCGCTGCGGTAAACCGTAACCCGCGCCTGTGCTCCGTTGAAGCGGATGAGGTTTTGTGCGACTTCATGCCGAAGACTCAGATCCACCGCCGCGATCCTGCTGCGTGCAGCCTGAATAGCCGCCGTGTCTGCCGCGACAGCTCCTTGATTGCGATTGAAGAGGGGGAGATTAATGTTGAGTCCGAAGGTGGCGTAGTTGAACGTCTGGCGAATCGGACGAAGATTCCCCGCTGCATCAAAGGCTTCTTGGGAGAAGCCGCTATCCGGGCGTTCGTAACCGCCAAAGACACTGGCGTCGGGTCTTCCCATTGCCCGGTCGGAACGAAGCTCTGCATGGGCCAATAGTTCGTTCGCCCGCTGAAACGCCAGGTCTGGTCGATGATCCA
>DATMPD010000219.1:0-10986 GCA_035567955.1 Edaphobacter sp. | reverse complement strand
CAGGTCTCCTTCGAGGGCGACGACTCCTTCCTACACCATCCCAGCGTCGAAACCGCGAAGAACTACGGCGGCCAGGCCGACATCAAACTCCACGGCCTCAACGGCGCCAGCCCTGACGCCCAGCCGCTCCTCGCCGCCGCCATTCAACGCGGCACCCGCATCTCCCGCTTCGAAGTCATGGAGCCCACCCTCGAGGAGATCTTCATCGAAACCGTAGGAGAAAATGTCGATGCATAACGTCTGGCTCGTCGCAAAGCGCGAGTACCTCGAACGCATCCGCGCAAAAAGTTTTCTCATCATGACCATCCTCATTCCGCTTCTCATGGGCGGTCTCGTCTTTGGTGCTGCCTTGGCGAACGGACGTTCCGGCTCCAACCTGCACATCGCAGTCGTGACCCAGGATCCCCGATTCGGCGCCGACCTCAAATCCGAGCTCGAGAACACAAAGCACGCCGACCGAGACAGCGCAAGGCAGGGAGCCACCAAGGTCGACGTCATCTCTCCTCCGGCCCCCGACACCCGCGCTCTCCTCGACAACCAGCTCAGAGATCGCAAGCTCGACGGCTACGTCTGGGTCACTCCATCCGCCACTCCACACACACGCCCCACCTTCGAATGGGTCTCCAAGTCCAAGGCCGACATCCTCACCCCCTCTCTGCTTGGCCAGGGCATTCGCACCACGCTCACTCGCCAGGGTCTCGGCAACTTAGGCATGCCGGCATCCGACGTCGACTCTCTCCTCCAGCCCGTCGATCTCGTCAGCCAGGACAAGGACGCCGCCTTTGCCAGCGTCTACGCTCTCTTCTTCCTCATGTACTTCGTCATCCTCTTCTACGGTATGAACGTCGCCCGCTCCATCATTGAAGAGAAGACCTCCCGCATCTTCGAGGTCCTGCTCGCCACCATCCGCCCCGAAGAGATGATGGCTGGCAAGGTTCTGGGAGTTGGCGCTGTCGGCCTGACTCAGATCGGCATTTGGATCGTCGCCGGTCTCCTCATCACGAAGTTCGGCCTCCTCGCCGCAGGCGTCTCCTTTGCGATCACGCCGGTTCAGATTGCCTTCTTCATCCTGTTCTTCCTTTTGGGCTACCTCCTCTACTCCAGCGTCGCCGCCGCACTTGGCGCAATGACCAGCTCCGAACAGGAGCTGCAGCAGATGAACATGTTTCTCATGCTCCCGCTCATCGCCTGTTCGCTTGTCATCCTGCGCGTCGTCAGGGACGCAGACGGCGCCGTCGCCCAGGCCTTCTCGTTCTTTCCCTTCTGCACGCCTCTCATCATGTACGTGCGGATAGCCGTCCACCAACCCCCCGTCTGGCAGATCGCCCTCTCCATCGTCGATCTCATTCTCACCATCCTCGCAGTCCTCTGGTTTGCCAGCCGCATCTATCGCGTCGGCATCCTGATGTACGGAAAGAAACCCAATCTGCCCGAGATCCTCCGCTGGCTCAAATATAGCTAGTGTCCTGTCTCTAAAGCAGCAGCCAGGCCCCTACCATGCTCCCTGCTTCCCACCAGCCCACCACACAAGCCCGACGGTAAACGTAGGCTGACTTGGCGACAGCACTCCCGGCTTATTCGTCAGGAAGAACGGAACATTGCTCCAGTCCCGCCTGAACTCTGCTCGCGCAAGAAATCCCTCCCCAAACTTGTAGTCATAGGTCCCGGTAAACTCCTTCAGCGCCTGCGACGTTCCGCTGTACAGTCCATTCCGGTCGTTGAAGTACTCGAACCTTCCCCCAAGCGCCATCCGCGGATTCAACTGGTATCGCGCATAAGCAGCTCCGCCATCCACGAGCGATGGTGCCGACGACTCACCCGGAGCCGCGTTGGCCCACTCCCGCGAGATCACATAGTCGCCCTCCGCGGAAAATGTCAGTTTCGGCGTAGCAGTCCAGGTCACATAGCTGTCGAAGATATGCGCCTTGCCATCCGGCGCCGGATTGATCTGCTGCACACATAGCCCCGGCTGCAACGGCACAGTGCAATTCGTTGCAGGACCAACATCAGGATGGTCCTGTCCAACGTAGTAGTTGAAGTTCCACAAAATATTCTTCGTAGGCTGCGCCGTAAATCCAAACAACTCGTCCTTATAGGAGTTAGTCGGCTCCGTCTGGTTCGTCCCATTCACAATCCAGTAGTTCAACGCGAGCTTATCGTTCACCTTGTAACTGGCGCGGACACCCATATGGTAGAAGGGGAGATAATCGAAGTAGAACGATCGCGAATAGTTCACCTGGTCCTTCGTATAGTTCCCTTCGATTCCAAGCGAACTCGCCCACTTGCCGAAGTCCACCGTCAGTCCCTTGCCCAGCGGAGCCACGTAGGTCCCATACGCTTGAAAGATATTCCTGTAGATCTGCGGCCTCACCTCATTCGAAGGATTACCCTGCAGCGTCTCTGTCGCCTGCCCGAACTGCAGGTCGAGCCGCACTCCATACCTTCGGCCCTCGGCAACATTCGGATCCAGATCCAACATCACAACGGCCTGATTGATGCTGAAGGCGTTACTCAACACATCGTAGGCCCGCAGGTACTGGATGCGGCCAATCGGATGGTTGAAGTCATACTCGTAGTACCCGTCGAACATATAGTTCAACGTAGCTCCTCCGGGCAAAAACGTCGGCAACGCAGAAGCAGCTGGTGCATCTTTCGCCGCCGCCTGTGTACTTACCTCAGCAACCGGCGCGGCCTCCGTCACGCTGCTGCTGGAAACACTCTCCACACTGCTGCGAACGTCCACCGCCGGCAGAACCAGCGACGCAGGCTTCAGTGCAGCAGACTCCATGGACGGTTGAGTTCTTTGCCTGTGCAACTCCTCCTCCAGCGCGCTCACCCGCAGCGCCAGCTCGCGTACCGTCTTGCGCAAGTCGTCCTCATCACGGGATGCAGCCGCAGTTGTCGTCTGAGCCTGCGCCGCAAGGCCAGTCGGCAAGGTAACAAAAAGAAGAACGAGGAGTCGAATTAAGAAACGCATAGGGAGACCTCTCATAAAACGCGATTAAGCAAAGCACATTCGGTATCAAAAGATCGTAACGCGCGACTGCTGAAAGCCACCCCCGCCCCGGCGGGTGTATATCTACAAAAAGAAAATACTCTGGAAGAGCGAGGTTCCTCAGTGGCGGCGGAAGCAGCATCACCCATACTCTCCAGGACAAGTCCGCCTCGGGCCGACCGGAGAGATCTACTGGACCTTGCGGGGGCCTACACCCTGATCATGGCAACCATCTGGACGCCAAATCCCACCCAGAGAGTTCTCTATTGGCTCGCCTTCGCATGGATCGTCGCAACCACCTGGGCGCGTCGCGATGGCTGGACAGCACTGGGCCTCGGACGCAAAGGCCTGCGGGAATCGCTCTGGGTCGTCGGAGTTGCTCTCCTGCTCTCGGCAGCTGCGATCTTCATCGCCTGGCGAAGCCACACGCTGCACCGCATGCACGGACCAACGCCCATCTATATGCATGGATGGCGATACATCGTCTGGTCCATCATGCAGCAGTTCCTGCTGCAGAGCTATTTTCTGCTCCGGTTCTTGCGGCTGTTGCCGGGAAAGACAGCGCCCATCCTCGCGGCGACCGGCATCTTCGCGCTGGCCCATCTGCCTAACCCGATTCTGACCCCGATCACCCTCGTCTGGGGAGCCATTGCATGTGTACTGTTTCTGCGCTACCGGAACATCTACACCCTGGGACTCGCTCACGGCATCATGGGGCTGTGCGTAGCGGTGACCGTGCCAAACTCGCTGCACCACAACATGCGGGTCGGACTCGGCTATCTCCGGTACCATCCCCGCGTACAGAATCGCCGCATCGCCGATCGCCGTCTCCCTGAACACCAGGGCTCGCCGAATCAGCCGGGTGCCCCATATCTCGATTTTGAGATGTGGGCATCGTGCGAAGCACGACCGCTTTCTCTAACCCAGCCAAAACCGTGATCACTCATCACATCATCGCAGCCAAAGCGACCAAAGCGTATCGACGGACGCATGCGTAATAGCCGAAGCGCCCACTCTCCGCTCCTGACGCCACGCCCGCCCATAAAAGATTCCAGCCAACCCAGCAAGCACGACATATCGCCAGTTGAAGTGCACTGCGCGTTTATTGAAGTGCGAGAGCCCAAAGAGAACAGCAGTCGTCAACAGCGCCCAGCGTTGCCCAAGGCGTCGCTCCAGAAGGTTCTGCATCCATCCGCGAAAGAAGAGCTCCTCGGGAACCGCAATAAAGAAAAACGTGAAGATCCACCCCAGCACAACGTGAGGCAACGTTGGAAGGTAAGCATGGAAGCGGAGAAATCCAAGCCACAGTCCAAGCAGAATGGCGACAGGCGCATAGATCACGAGTTCGCGCCCACCAATCCGCAGATCGGACAGCCGAAGGCGAAGATCGAAGCCGACACCCTCCAGCCTGCGGAGTGAGAGAAAGCCGTAAATACCCGCGTTTAGCAATAACATCTTGTTGAACACACCAAGATGAGGCGGCCACGCCGGCTCAAACCAGCGCAAATCCACCGCGAGACCAAGAACAACAAGGACAAGAAAGTCGCGCCAGTCTCCGCGCTGCGCCGGATCCGCGACCCCAGCGCGGTAAAGCAGCCAAGCGACCAACACCGGCAGCAGAAGGTAGAGCGCAAACCATCCCCACCGGAACTGCCCATAAGAGATGGCAACCATCGCATACGGAACGCACAACACCGCCGGTCGAACGATACGTACGGCAGCGGGCAAGCGCCGCCCGGCCTGAACGTTGAGCGGCCAGAACGCCGCAAACAGAAACGGTAAAAGCGTAAGCAGCGCCGCGAACACAACCAGCGCGTGGATTGGAAATCCCATCATCAATTTCAGGATAGCGCCGGAACCACGCATCGTACGGCAGGTCTCGGTTATCAGTTCTCCCTTTCAGCTTATCCTTCTCCAACTGAGAACTGAGAACTGAGAACTGAGAACTGACAACTGACAACCCATCGCCCCACGCCACCGCAAAGGTAAACTCGATGTGTGGCCTCCACCTACACCCTCAAGCAACGCATCATCCTAGCCATCGTTCCTCGCCTCGCCAGCATCATCGCCCTGGGTATAGGTGCCACCCTCCGCTACGAGCACGTCTGCGAACCCGGCGCTACCGTCGGCTTCGACGTCACCCCTCCCGCCATCTATGCCTTCTGGCATCGCTGCATGCTCGCCGGCGTGTGGCCCTTCCGCAACCACGGGCTTACGATCCTCATCAGCCGCAGCTTCGACGGCGAACTGATCGCCCGCACTGCGGAGCGGATGGGCTTTCTCTCCGTACGCGGCTCGAGCTCTCGTGATGGAGCCCCTGGCCTGCGGAACATGCAACGCGCATACCTCGCCGGTCACTACTGTGCCATCACCGCCGACGGCCCCCGTGGCCCAGCCATGGTCGCCAAACCGGGCGTCGCCCAGCTCGCTCAACTCGTCAACACCACCGTCAGCGTCTGCTACCCCTATCCCCACCGCGCCTGGGAGCTTCGCTCCTGGGACCGTTTCCTCATCCCGAAACCCTTCTCCCGCGTCACCGTAGCCTGGACGCGCCCGGTTCCTCCAGACCTGCCCTCCGTCCAGGCCGCGCTCGATCGTTCCGTCGAACTGGCCCAAATCGGGAATAATGCGAAAAAATAGTTTGAAAAAGTGGCTTGTTTTTCAGCGCCAAAAACAACCATGCAAATCACCACAATCACACCACGTTTCACCACACAATTCACCACGATTTACCATGCAAATTTCACTCTAAATTGCGCGTATCCGATTTCAATTTCGACCTGCCCGAAGAGCTGATCGCCCAGTCCCCACCGGCGATTCGCGGCTCCAGCCGCATGCTCGTCCTCGATCGCGCCACCGGAAGCTACCAGGACAATTTTTTTCGCAATTTACCCGAATTCCTTCGCCCCGGCGACCTCTTAATCCTCAACGACAGCCGCGTCATCCCCGCACGCCTCTACGCCACAAGAGCCGGGCTGCACACCCAGCACAACTCACCAGAACCAACCGGCCGCATAGAAGTCCTGCTAACCCAGCAACTTGCCGAGAACGATTGGACTGCCCTCGTTCGCCCCAGCCGAAAAGTCCAGCCCGGCGAACGCCTGCTCTTCCACGCCCCGGGCGAAATCAAACCCGTCCTCGAAGCCGAAATCCTCAGTTCTGGAGAGTTCGGCGAACGCACCCTGCGTTTCTCCACGACACAAGACTTCCACGCCATCCTCAACAAAATCGGCCACATGCCGCTCCCACCCTACATCCACCGCGACGACAGCCCGGAGGACCGCGACCGCTACCAGACCGTCTACTCTCAACAAGTTGGCTCTGCCGCCGCCCCCACCGCCGGCCTTCACTTCACGCCCGAAATTCTCACGCAACTCAAGCAGAAGGAAGTGCAGATCGAAACCATCACCCTCCACGTCGGCCTGGGAACGTTCCAACCCGTCCGCGCAGAAAGATTGGAAGATATTCACCTCCATGCAGAGCGTTACACCCTTCCTCCCGCTACCGCCAAAGCGATCAACACCGCGCTGCAATCGGGAAATCGCATTATTGCTGTAGGCACTACCACGACCCGCACCCTCGAGCATTGCGCCCAGATCGCCTGTGGTGAACCTCTGAAGGCTCATTCCAGCCAAACCAATATCTTTCTCAGCCCGGGCCACAAATTTCAGATCGTCCGTGGTCTCCTCACCAACTTTCACCTCCCAGAATCCACCCTCCTCATGCTGGTCAGCGCGTTCGCGGGAGCCGAGTTGGGCAGGGAGAGGGTACTGGCCGCGTACGCCCATGCAATTCAGCATAAGTACAGCTTTTTCAGCTACGGCGACTGCATGCTTCTACTTTAGATTCAATCAGATTTATCCCCGCTGCTCGTTGAACCGTGCTTTACGCGCTACCATCAAACAGCTATGGCACAAGCACCCAATCTGTCCTCGAACCCTGACGCAAAGCCTCCCATTTACCTGCTCGACAGTATGGCGTTCATCTTCCGCGCCTACCATGCGATGCAGCGGCAACGGCCGATGTCTACGCGCACCGGTATTCCCACCGCCGCGACCTATGTCTTCGTCAACATGATCAACAAGCTTCGCAAAGACTTCCAGCCCGAATACCTTGCAGCGATCTACGACGTCGGCGCCCCAGTCCATCGCAACGAACTCGCCACGCAGCTTAAGGACGTACGTAAGTTCAACATCAAGACCCAGGCATTCGAGACCGTCGAATATGGCGGCTACAAGGCGAATCGTACTGAGACCCCCCCCGACCTCATCCAGCAGCAGCCTTACATCCGGCGGGCTCTTGAGGCCTTCCGCATTCCGATCCTCTACTACGAGGGGTTCGAGGCCGACGACGTCATCGGCACCCTCTCCTGCAAGCTCTCCGCTCTCGGTCACAAAGTCTTCGTCGTCTCCTCCGACAAGGACATGATGCAACTCGTCAACGACGATGTCGTCATCCTGAATCCCACAAAAGACAATCTCATTCTCAACCGCGCCGGCGTCGAGCAAAGCCTCGGCGTCCCTCCCGAGCGTGTTGTTGATGTCATGGCCCTGCGTGGCGACTCCATCGACAACATCCCTGGGGCACCCGGCATCGGCGACAAGGGCTCTGTCGAACTCATTCAGCAGTTCGGCTCCGTTGAAGCAGCGCTCGACCGTGCCGACGAGGTCAAGAAGAAGACCTACCGCGAGTCGCTCCAGAACAATCGTGAGAACATCCTGCTCTCGAAGGAGCTCGTCACCATTCACACCGGCGTGCCTATCGAGTATTCGCTCGAAGCCATGCGCACCCAGCCTCCTGACAACGCTGCCTGCCGGGAACTCTTCAGCGAACTTGAGTTCACGACGTTGCTCAAGGAGCTTGCGCCAGCAGTCGACAACACCGCTATCACCTATAACCTCAAGCCCACTTCGACAGAACTCGCTCAGCTCCTTGCTCAAGCTCGCAGTGTGAATCCGAACACAGGGCTGCCTCGCGGACTGGCTATCTTCCTCGCCGAAGATGCCCGGGCGGTCTCGGAGGAGATCGCCGTCGAATCGGATCCGGAAGGCGCGGATGGCGAACCTGGAGCCGCCGAGAACATGAGTCTCTTCGGTGTGCGTCCGGACCCTACGATCCCGTTTACTGGAACGGCAGTGCCGGATGCGGCCTGTACCCTCGGGCTGGCGGTTGCCGATTATTCAGCGCTGGAGGCGAATCTCGACGAGCCTGGCGTGCGAGAGGCCCTCGCCGATCCAAAGCTTCCGAAGGATATCCACGATCTCAAGGCTGTTCTACGTGCACTCGCACCCCACGGCGTCACGCTGGCAGGTGTGCGCGATGACGTTATGCTGCTGAGTTATCTCGTCAATCCGACCCACGGTTCTCACACCCTGCCGGATATCGCAGCACGCACCACCAGTCGGGCACTTACACACCAGCCTACGAAGGATAACCCGGCTGATCCCAAGAGATTGCCTGAGGCTGCTGCAGCGATCGTTCGACTTGCTTCTGCGCTTGGGAGACAGATTGCTGAGGCGGGCTCCTTCGAGCACCACATCCTCAAGGACGACCCGAGCCTCGGCGGGGCTATGACCAAGGAAATGCTCTTCGCCGCGCCAGTCACCTCTAAAGCCGGAGTCGCATCACCATTACTCGATGTTTACAACACCATCGACAAGCCGCTTGTACCAGTCCTTCTGCGGATGGAGCAGGCCGGTGTCCGCGTCGATTCCACGGTTCTTGGGGAGATGTCCAATCGCCTTGCCGTCGAAATAGACAACCTTGCCGAGCGTATCTATAAGCAGGCTGGCGTCGCAATGGGCGCTGATTCCGGACATCGTTTCAACATCAACTCCCCCAAGCAACTCGGTGATGTCCTCTTCAACAAGATGCTTCTTCCCAAGCCTATGAAGTATGGCAAGGGTAAGGTCGTTTCGACTGCGCAAGATGTCCTCGAGGAGCTTGCCGAGCAACATCCTGTGCCCGCGCTTGTGCTCGAATACCGTCAACTTGCGAAGCTCAAGTCCACCTACCTCGACTCACTTCCACAGCTCACCGACGCACAAGGTCGGGTTCACACGACATTCAATCAAGTCGGAACTGCGACTGGGCGCCTGTCGTCAACGAATCCGAATCTCCAGAACATTCCTGTTCGCACGGCGCTTGGCCGAGAGATTCGTGCAGCCTTCATCCCGGCTCCAGGCAATGTCCTGATGTCGGCCGATTATTCACAGATCGAGCTGCGTTTGATGGCTCACTTCTCGCAAGATCCGTTGCTGCTTGATGCCTACAGGACCGGCAAAGATATCCACACTCTTACTGGGAGCGAGGTCTTTGGTGTCGATGCCGCAACCATGGATAAGGAAACGCGGGCTCGCGCGAAAGCTGTCAACTTCGGTATCGTCTATGGCATTAGCCCGTTTGGGCTGGCCGCGCAGCTCAACATCGATCAGAAGACCGCGAAGCAGTATATCGAGACGTACTTCGATCGCTACAAGGGTGTTCAGCGGTTCATCGAGGAGACCCTCGAGACCGTACGGCGGGATCAGTCGGTCAAAACTTACTTTGGTCGCATTCGTCCGATCCCAGATATCCAGTCACGCAATCCGAACATGCGCGGCTTTGCGGAGCGCACGGCGATCAACACCCCACTACAGGGAACTGCCGCGGACCTCATCAAGCTGGCGATGTTGAAGATCGATCAGCTCATCCGCGATCGCAAGCTCAAGTCGCAGATGACGCTGCAGGTTCACGATGAGCTTCTCTTTGATGTTGTGCCAGAGGAAGCGGAAGAGCTTCGTGAACTTGTCAAACGAGAGATGGAGCATGTTGCCGAGTTCTCGGTCCCCATCGTTGCTGATGTGGGAATTGGCCAGAATTGGCGCGATATCAAGTAATCGTTTATTTATGTCGATGATCTGCTCTACCATGCCTGCATGCGACCTGCTCTCTTTCTCGCTCTCTTTCTCGCCGTACCAGCTTTGGCCCAGCAACATGCTCTGCTTCTCTGGCCCGATGGCAATCCTGAGCCCTCGAAGGTCGTTGGGCCTGAGATCGATCCGAGTACGGATGCCAACCGCATCGTTTCCGGCAAAGTGACCGTTCGCTTGACGAACGTCAGTAAACCGAGTCTTGCTGTCTACTCTCCGGCCCCGGCGAAGAACAACGGCGCTGCTGCGCTCGTCTTTCCAGGCGGAAGTTACATCAGGCTCTCTTACAATCTTGAGGGAACTGAGGTCTGTGATTGGCTCAACTCGATCGGCATGACCTGCGTTCTGGTGAAGTACCGCGTCCCGGAAGACGGTCACTTTCCCGACAATGTTGAAGATCTGGAGGACGCGCAACAAGCGATGCGGCTCACTCGTGACCACGCCTCCGAGTGGCACATCGATCCGAATCGCATCGGCGTTATCGGCTTCTCGGCTGGCGCGCATCTGGCTGCTGTTCTCAGCACTCATCCCGACTTTCAGGGAAAAAATATTCCAGTATCTACCGTCGACGCTCGCCCCGACTTCCAGATGATCCTCTATCCTGGCTGGCTGAACGGCTCTGATGGCAAGGTGAACCCATCGCTTCAGCCCACTCCGCAGATACCGCCGACGTTCCTGCTGCAGGCTGAGAACGACTACACGGCTCACGTCGAGAACGCTCTTGTCTATTTTCAAGCTCTCAAGGATGCGAAGATTCCTGCGGAGCTTCATCTTTTTACGCAAGGGGGGCACGGGTTTGGGCTGCGTCCGACGGAGCTGCCTATCTCGCATTGGCCTGCATTGGCGGAGACGTGGCTGCACACGATCCATATCCTGGGACCGCCTGGAGCGGTGGGACGACCGTGATCAGGGGAGCGGGAGCTGGGTGGTTGTGCGGGTGTGCCAGATGTCGAGGAGGGTTGAGGCCAGGGTGAAGAGGACGGGGCCGAGGACGATGCCGATGGGGCCGAATACCGCGATGCCTCCGAGGATGGAGAGCAGGATGGTGGCGGTGTGGGCGCGCAGGTGGGAGCCGACGAG